>JANNPG010000517.1:0-1517 GCA_031399805.1 Betaproteobacteria bacterium
ACCACCAGCACATGCGGCGAGTAGCCGAGCTCGACGATCGGCACGATCTCCTGCAGCGGATCGAACGAGAGCTTCTGCGTCGCCGGCGTCGCTGCGAAGCTGCCCGACATCACCATGAGGGTGTAGCCGTCGGGGTTGGCCGTCGGGGTTGGCCCTCGCGGTCAACTCCATGCCGATGATGCCGGCCGCGCCGCCACGGTTGTCGACCACGAACTGCTGGCCGAGCGCCTCGGAGAGTTTCTGCGATATGGGACGCGCGGTGAGGTCGCTGCCGCCGCCTGGAGCGAACGGTACAATCACGCGTACCGGCTTCGATGGATAGGTTTGAGCGACGGATGGCAGCGCGTACGACAACGCCCCAGCAAACGCGGCCACGGCGGCAAGCGCTACATTTCGGGCAAGGGGGACCATGCGTGCAGAATAGCACTTAAAGCGCATTTCAAAATGAATATAGCGCAGGCGAGTCGCCTGCTCCGTCAACGAATGCAGGCGAGTCGCCTGCGCTACACCCCGGAGGACGTCCGCTTGGGGAACAAGAGCGTGTCCAGAGCACCCGGGGTATTTCATTTTGAAACGCGCTCTAAGTCTCAACAACCACAATTCCTCGCTGTGCCTTTGCCTTTAACCGTTTGTCTCAACTCTGTGCTCTTGGCTAACGCTTTTTGGTTTGTTTTTAATTCGCGTTTATCTGCGTTTATCGGCGGTTCCGATTCGATCTAGCCACGCGGATGATGCTTCGCGTGCAACTGCTTTAATCTTTCGCGCGCGACGTGGGTGTAGATCTGCGTCGAATTATTCAAAGGGTCGAGAGCGACAGGCGCGAATCACCAGACAACTTCGAGGGTCTTGAGTTTTCTTAAGCGGGCGTCGGCGGTGACCAGCTTCGCCTGATGATACAACGCCGTGGCTGAAATAATCCGGTCCGCCGGATCACCGTGGGTGAATTGCGCGGATTGCGCGAGCGCCGCGATCTCGGGGGTAATCGGCAGCACGCGCAATCCGCGCGCTTGTATCATGTCGTGCAGGAATTGAGTGAGTTCGGCGCCCGGGTCGAGGCGGCTTTTCGCAACCAGCATCGCAATTTCCCACAAGCTGATATCGCTGCACGCGATGTCGCCGCGTGCGCTCGCCGTCTCGATCGCCCGCAATGCGCGCGGCGTGAGCCGTTTCGGCTGCAGCGCGTCGAAAATCAGCGCATTGGTGTCAAGAACGACCACGCTCCGCGTCCCAGCGTTCGCCGGCGGGGCTTACGACGTCGCCGACCTTGCATTTCGCGCGCAGCGCTGCGAGACGGCGGCGGGCCGCATTCTTCGCATCAATCTCGGGCATGATGCGCGCAATAACCTTGCCGTGCACGGTGACCTTCAGTTCTTTGCCTTTCCTGACCTCGGCCAGGTACTCGGGCAGGTTCTGCCGCAACTCTGTAATGCTGACTTCGGACATGGGCTATCCACAATTATGTACAGACAAACTGTACACAAGGACGAGGCAGATGTAAAGGGCCAGTCTATTCCAAT
>JANNPG010000545.1:0-4280 GCA_031399805.1 Betaproteobacteria bacterium
GCCGCTGCACGAGCATCTCGTGCGTGTGCGCGCTCTTCATGCGCGTGACATCGAATCGGGTTTTGGCCGCGTGTACTTGCCCGCCACTCCGCATACGCTACGCCACAGTTTTGCCATTTTAATTGGGGAATCGCCGCTCACGCCGCATTCTTCTTCGGCTCCGCGCTGCGTTTCGCCCAATAATTCGGCGAGGCTTTGAGTTTTGCCAGCGCTTCGGCGGTTTCGGTGCCGGGCGCCATGGATGCCGCCGTACCCGCCATCACTTGATGATGGTCGATGTTGAGCAAACGCAGAAAACTTTGCTGGCCGTACGTTAGGCCAACCGCGCAACCGAGTTCGACGATTTCAGGTTCGGTGAAGTGCTGGTTTAACCGTGCCCAAAACGCATCATCGGTATCGAGCCGCCACACGATGGCTTCAGCCAGCGACAGCGCGGCTTTCTGGCGTTCGTTATATTGGATGGATTTCTCGAACTCCACCAAGTCGTCATAGTGCGTTTCTTTCAGGCCTTCGTTGGCGCCCTTGATTGAGCGCTGATTACCGCAAAATTCGCAGATTACCGAGCGCGAAACATAAACGCGGCACAGCTCTTTGATGGAATGATCAAGCACGCCGTTCCTGAAAATGTCGTTCCACGAATTGGCGAAAAACCAGAAGCAGGCCGGCACGTGCGCGCGCACGGCGGTGCTTTCGGGGCGCGGCGTGCCTTCGCGCGCGCAGCGTTCCATTTCGGCGCGTTGCGCGGCGTCCATTTTTTCGAGCGGCACGTAGCTGATGCGTTGCTTGGCCATGGGGTGTCTCCTCGGTTGGCGTGACAGAAGCTATTCAATTGTCCGCCGGACGCAATGCGCGCGCAAGCATGAAGCACAACGGCAGGGTTGCAAACGCCAGCACTCCGCAGATCGCGATCGATAGCGCCACGCCGAACGTGTCGCCGATGTAGCCGAACACAAGCGGCACGATCAATCCGCATATCGAATTGATGGTGTAAAAGAGGCCGAACGTGCGCGGCAGGCGATCCGGGTCGACGACGTCGCCGATGGTGGCGTAGAGTACGGATGAAGTGCCGTTCAACGCGATGCCGAGCAGCGGCAGCACCAGGTACGCGGCGACGTCGGGCAGCACCAACATGAGCAGTATGCCCGCACCGGTGCTGATTTCGGTGAGCACCACGGTGCGGACTATGCCGTAATGCTCGGCCAGGTAACCGCACGCGAGTTTGCCGGCCATGCCGCCGATCAGGATCAGCGGCACTGACAACGCGGCCCACCCCGCGGGCAGGTTCTTCGCGAGCATCAGGAACGCGATGAAGGTCAGGAAGCCCGTGCGCACGCTGGTGTCGACGATTTCGATCAGGCACAAGGCGGTAAAGCCGGCGCGATTCTTTATGCCCCAGCCTTTGGGCGCGACAGGCTCGTTCGCTGCCGAGATCACGGGTTTGCTGCGACCGGCGGTGGCGTCGAGTGCGACGAGTATCAAAAGCGCGCAGGCGAGAGCCAGCGCCCCAAACGCCGTGATCGGCACTTGCCACGGCACACCGGCGACGAACAGCAGGCTCACCGCGCCGCCAAACGCGAATTTGCCGACGTCGCCGAAGAAGTTGTAAGTGCCGAGAGCCATGCGCCGGCCGTTGCCGGGGTAGGCATGCGAGATGAGCGTCGAACACAGCGGGTGCTGAAATGCCGAACCGAAGCCGGCGAAAAAAAGTGCGACCAGGATCGCCGCAAATCCCGCCGATTGGCCGAGCGCGATGAAGGCGAGACCGCTCGCCGCGGTGCCGAAGGCGAGCAGGTTGCGCGCGCCAATGCGCTCCGCAGCCATTCCTACCGGCGTCTGAAAGATTGCGGTCGCCGCGCGCCACGCCGAGCGGATCACGCCGACCTGCACGAGCGTGAGACCGAACGCCTGCGCCAGTATCGGCAGCAGCACGTAACTCACGTCCGACAGCCCGTCGTGTAATATGTGCGCCGTGCAACAGGTCGAGAGCGTGCGCTTGGGCGATGTTCGCATTATCTTTTATTTAGCATGCGGCTTGCCGCAATCATAGCAGGCGCTGGCAAAGTGCGTTGTGTGCCAGCGCGCAAGCCGGTGTAAAATCGAGAATCGAAGGAGTCCGCCGCAATGGAAATAGTCATTTATTTTTTCGCCGCGTCATTCGTATTCATGGCGGTGGCGCTCATGATGACCTATAAGCGCATCCGGCATTACGGCGTGTTCCTGCTCGGGCTCACCTATGCTGCGTCCGCCGCGCTGGCGGTCGTGCTCACGCATTGGTGGCCGCTGGCGGCGGGGTTTGCGCTGGTATGGGTGCTGCGTTTTCTCGGTCTCGATCCCGATGTGCAGAAGAGCGACACCGAACGATCCGCAAAAAGGAGTGAATGATGCAGTCCCAGGGAAGCAAAGCGATCAGTACGGACGAACAGATTATTGCGGGCGCCAACGGCTGGATGATATTGGTGGTATTGCTGGCGGCGCTGGCGTTTGCGGTTTTTCTGGCGTTGACGCCCGGCGGACCGGCGAAAGCCCTGGCCGGCGGCGTGCTGTTCGCGGTGTCCGCATTTTGCCTGAAGGGGCTTTTTACGCTCGAACCGAACCAGGCCGCCGTGATGATTTTCTTCGGCAGCTACGCCGGCACCGCGCGCGAGAGCGGATTTTTCTGGGTCAATCCTTTCTATGCCAAAACGCGTGTGTCGCTGCGCATCAACAACTGGAACACCCCTGTGCTCAAGGTCAACGACGAGCGCGGCAGCCCGATTGAAATCGCCGCGGTGATTGCGTGGCGCGTGCAGGACACGGCGAAAGCGGTGTTCGACGTCGAAAGCTGCGTCAACTATCTGCAGATCCAGAGCGAGTCAGCGGTGCGCCAGGTGGCAAGCGGTCACGCCTACGATATTGCCGACGGCGGCGGCGACCACCGGAAAAGCCTGCGCACGGATCTCGCGGCAATTGCCGAGTTGCTTCGCGAGTCCATCCAGCAGCACGTGGATGTCGCCGGCATCGTGATCGAAGAAGCGAAAATCGCCCACCTCGCGTACGCACCGGAGATTGCGGGCGCGATGCTGCGCCGCCAGCAGGCGGAAGCCGTGGTAATGGCGCGCCAGCGATTGGTCGAAGGCGCGGTCGGCATGGTTGACGGCGCGTTGAAGCAGCTCGAAGAAAAGAAAATCGTGGAGTTGACTTCAGATCAGCGCGCGGTGCTGGTCACCAACATGATGACCGTATTGCTGTCGGAATCGGGCGCGCAACCGGTGATTCAGATGGCGCAGGCGACGCAGTGAACAGAAATTCCTGAATGACGGCATGTGGCCCGGACGTTGCAAGTTTTGTTAAGTCCCGGCAAGGACTTCGAGCGGGTGCCGCGGCCGTGGATGTTGCGGTAGACTATCCCGGATAAGGTCGCCGTTACGTGGCGTCCGAACATGATTGGCGACTCGATCCAGACCTGGTTGGAAACAGCGATTCAAGTCCCATTTGATTCCAAAAGAATCGGGAGGACGTCATGCGTTGTATTTCAAAATTGATTCTGACCGTTGCCGCTTGCGCGATGTGTGCCCCTGCGGCGCTTGCACAGGACAGCGGCACCCTTAAGAAAATCAAAGACAGTAAAACGATCACCCTGGGAGTGCGCGAAGCATCGAGCCCGTTTTCGTTCCTCGATGACAAACAACAATTCGTGGGCTACTCAATCGATCTGTGCATGAAGATCGTCGACGCGGTAAAGGCCAATCTCGGGATGCCGGACCTCAAGGTCAACATGACGAAGGTCTCGCCCCTGGCGCGTATGCAGATGGTGATGAGCGGCGACATTGACCTGGAATGCGGATCGACGACCAATAGCGTGGAACGTCAAAAAATCGTTTCGTTCGTGGTGACTACGTTTTTCACCGGCACCAAACTGCTGGTCAAAACCTCCTCCAACATCAAAGGCTACAAGGATCTCAGGGGCAAGTCCGTGGTGGTCAGCACTGGCACCACCAACGAACAGGCGATCAAGGCATATAACCTCAAGGAATCGCTCGGCATCCGTTTCATCCAGGCCAAAGATCGAAAAGACGCGTTGCTCGCGGTCGACACCGGGAGCGCGGCGGCGTACCCGATGGACGATGTTCTGCTCCACAGCATGCGCGCCAATGCCAGGAACCCCGCGGACTTCGCGGTGGCCGGTGAATTCCTGACGGACGATCCTTACGGCATCATGCTGCGCAAGAACGATCCCGCGTTCAAGAAAATGGCGGACGGTGCAGTGATTGCGTTATTCAAGAGCGGGGAGATCAACAATA
>JANNPG010000569.1:0-25659 GCA_031399805.1 Betaproteobacteria bacterium
GCAGCGAGGCCATGCATCACCTGGGCGTGCCGACCACGCGCGCGCTGTCCCTGGTGCTGACCGGCGAAGAGGTCGTGCGCGACATGTTCTACGACGGCAACCCGCAGGCAGAGCCCGGCGCGGTCGTGTGCAGGGTCGCGCCGTCGTTCGTCCGCTTCGGCAACTTCGAGATTCACGCCGCGCATGGCGAGCTCGATGCGATGAAACGCCTCGCCGATTACGTGATCAGAACGCATTACCCTGAACTGGGCGCGCCGTCGCCCGCCGCGCCTACGAGCGAAAGACCCACTCGCCAAACATATGCGCGCTGGTTCGAAGAAATCTGCCGCCGCACCGCCCTGATGGTGAACAACTGGATGCGCGTGGGCTTCGTGCACGGCGTGATGAACACCGACAATATGTCGATACTCGGGCTGACCATAGACTACGGCCCGTACGGCTGGCTCGAAGGCTACGATCCCGCGTGGACGCCGAACACGACGGACGCCGAGGGGCGGCGCTACTGCTACGGCGATCAGCCGCGGATCGCGCACTGGAACCTCGTGCAGCTTGCAAATGCGCTCTATCCGTTGCTCGAGGACAAGGCGCCGCTGGAGCACGGGCTCGCGGTCTACGCCGAAACATTCGAGAGCGCGTGGCAACGCACGCTCGCCGACAAGCTCGGACTTGGCGCGCCCGAGCAAGCGGACGAGCAACTGACCGCTGATTTATTCGAGCTGCTCGCAGCGGTCGAGACCGACTTCACTTTGTTTTTCCGACTGCTCGCCACGATTCCCGTCGATGCGGCGGCCGCCATCGCCGGCGACAATGCGCTCATCGCGCCGCTGAGCCGGGCGTTCTATACCGAGGCGGCGCTGGCACCCGCCCACGCCGGGAAACTTGCGGCATGGCTGCGCCGCTACAGCGCGCGCGTGCGGCATGACGCGGCCCCCCTTGCGCACCGCGCAGAGCGCATGAACCAAGTCAATCCCAAATACGTTTTCCGGAATTATCTCGCGCAACTCGCCATCGATGCGCTTGCAGAGGGAGATGCGTCGGTCATGGAGCGCCTGATGATCGTGTTGCAGCGACCCTACGACGATCAGCCCGCACACGATGAACTCGCCAACCGGCGCCCCGAATGGGCGCGCCACAAGGCCGGCTGCTCGGCGCTGTCGTGCAGTTCGTGAATCCGTCCGCCGCGGCAAACGTCAAAGTCATTCAGGAGCGGCCTCAAAAATAGTGCGTAACCGCCGATGAACGCGCAGGTAAAATTCACTCTACCCACACTCTTCAGGAGATAAAGCCATGCAGTGGAAATTCGAATTACTGATGAAACCGCGCGGCGTCCCGCTCACCGAAGGCCCGGTGTGGAACGGCGAGCATCTGCTCTTCACGCACATCCACGCGAACGCCATCATGCAGTACGACCCGCAGAACGGCGCGATCACCGAAGCGCGCACCGGCACCAACCGCACCAACGGCCTCGCGTTCGACGCGGCCGGAAGGCTCTTCGGCTGCTGCTCGGGCGGGCGCTCTATCGTGCGCTTCGATCCCGACGGCAAGAACGTCGTCATCGCCGATCGCATCGACGGCAAAAAGCTCAACACGCCCAACGACCTCGCGATCGACCGCAAGGGCCGCATCTGGTTCACCAACCCGATCAACGAGGGCAACTGGGACAAGACCGAGAAAACGGAACTCGACAACAAGTCGGTGATCCGCTGCGATCCGCAACCCGACGGCACCTACACCACCGCGCGCGTCACCTTCGACACGACGATGCCCAACGGGATTCTGGTCTCGCCGGACCAGAACACGCTGTACGTCGCCGAGAGTGGCTACGCGAAAGGCATCGCACGCGAACTGCGCGCCTATCCGATTCGTGACGACGGCAGCCTCGGCACGTACACGACGCTATTCACGTGGGGCGAAGACGCCAAGGGCGTGCATCGCGCAATCGACGGCATGTGTTTCGACCGCGATGGCAACATCGTCGCGACCAACGGCTGGGAAATGAGCGGCCCGGGGCCGATGATCACCGTGTTCTCGCCCACCGGCCGCGTGCTGGAGACGCACCCGGTGCCGGCGAACCGCCCGACCAACTGCTGTTTCGGCGGTCCGGACATGACGACACTCTTCGTCACCACCACCCAGGGCCACTTCTTCAAAGCGCAAACCAACCGCGTGGGCTGGGCGATGTATCCGTAGGGAAGATCCGATTAAGTCCGTTCGTGCTGATGTATAGAAGCACGAGCAACGGGCATACCGAGCAAAACCGTTCACCCTTCTATACATCAGGGCGAACGGTTGGGCGGTTAATCGGAATCTCCGTAGCGAGTTCACCGAATCCGCTTTAATCAACCACAGGACCATCAAAACATGCTTGATCTGACCGGCAAGATTGCATTCGTCGCGGGCGCGGGCAGCGTCGGCCCCGGCTGGGGCAATGGCAAGGCCACCGCGCTGCTGCTCGCGCGCCAGGGCGCAAAGGTGTTCGCAACCGACCTCAACGAAGCGGCCGCGAATGAAACCCGCGATCTCATCGAGAAGGAAGGCGGCGTGTGCGTCGTGCGCCGTTGCAATATGACGGTAGCCGAGGAGGTTCGCGCAGCCGTCGACGCGTGCGTGCAGCATTTCGGACGCATCGACATCCTGATCAATAACTGCGGCGGTTCCGCGGCGGGCGATCCGGTGTCGATGAGCGAAGAAGTATGGGACGCGCAGTTCGACCTGAATCTGAAAACAGCCTTCATGGGCTGCAAGTTCGTGCTGCCGGTGATGGCACAACAGAAGTCCGGCGTGATCGTGAACATCTCGTCAATCGCCGGTTTCCGCCACCAGGTAGCGGGCCGCGTCAACGTCGCCTACAGCACCGCCAAAGCGGGGCTCGCCGCGTTCAGCCGCTCAACGGCGATGGCGTACGTGAAAAAAGGTATCCGCTGCAATACGGTGGTGGTCGGCACCATGCATACGCCGCTCGTCGAGCAGCGCCTCGTGAAACAGCTAGGCGCGGGTGACGCCGCCGCGCTGATCGCGCAACGCCATGCCGCCGTGCCAATGGGCGAGATGGGCACCGGCTGGGATACCGCGAACGCCGTGGTCTTCCTCGTTTCCAACGAGGCGCGCTACATCACCGGCATCGAACTCGCGGTCGACGGCGGGATCAGCGCGGCGCGGGTGTAGTCCGGCAACCGAAATTTTTCCGCCCGGGTTTGATGCGGCCCGCGCGGCCGACCGACCGTGGCAGCACGTCATCGTTTTTCGCAAGACCGGGACTGCGGATTAATTTCCTGACGGCGTCAGCAGGCCGTTGTGTTCCGCGGTTGCACGCATCCGCGCGCACTGGGTTTCGGTCAGGCGCGTATTTTCCGGCGTCGTTTCGGTTTGCATCAGGTTATGCGGTTCGCCGCTGTGCGCGCCGCTGTCCATCAGCACGTGGGCGAGTTCGTGCGCGAGCACAATGTGCAGGTCGCGCGTGCCGGCCGCAACCCACACCGTATCGGCAAGTTCCGGCCGGCTGCCGCTGTTGGAGCGGCCTATCGCTTCGGCGTCGAACGCGGGACGGTTCAGCGTGTCGGCGACAAAATAAACCGTCGGCCGCGGCAGCGGCAATCGCCGCGCCAGTTCACGCGACACTTGCGTCTCGTAATTGCGAAAACGCGGCGGCGCATCAATCAGGCGCACCTCGGCCGCGACGATACGCACGCCGCACGGGGCGAAGAGCGGCGCCATGCGCTTCATCGCGGCAAGCACGCTGTCGGCGTGCCACGGTGTTTCGTGCAGGACTACCAAGGTCAGACGCAAGCCGTGGGTTGCCGGCGACGCCTCGCTCCACGGCAGATCGGATGCGGCGACGACCCAGGTCCGCAGGGTGGTGATCACGGGCGGTTCGGTTTGCGCGCGTGCAACGCCGGCGACCAGTGATCCCGTCAATAAGAGCAGCGACAGCAGCGCTGTGCCCTGCGGCCCAGTTCCAGGGTGGGCGCGTCGCTTACAACCGCGGACAAGCCGCAGGCGAAGGCGTTTGAATTGTCCAGAACCCATCTCAAAAATCCAAATCAGCCATTAGCCGCCGATGAACGCCGATGAAAGACCCAATGCAAGCCATAGAGGATTATTATCAATGCCCCTTGAGCGTACACAGTGTTCGCAGAGGAAAATAAGTCCGGCATAGTGGATCGATTCTTGTTTTTTCGCATTTCCCCGTGTTCTATATGGCTAACGCTTGCCGGGTGGTTTCTTGGGTTTATCTGCGTTCATCGACGTTTATCGGCGGTTACGCATTGTTTTTGAGGCCGCCTCACAGTCAATCCGATTTCTCCGTGCCAAAAAACAAAGTGTACTGCTGATCCGGCATCTTGGCGGATCCAACGGATTTCAATTTTCCACGATCCTCTCTCGACTCAGGTGACGCGCCGCGCTAGACTTGCAGCGCTTGAACAACAAGGAACGCACATGAGCGCCGAACCCAAACTCACCATCGAAATCGTCTCTGACGTAGTTTGACCCTGGTGCTTCATCGGCAAACGCCGCCTGGAATCCGCGCTGCGGATGTACCAGGAGCAGGCGCCGGATGAAGAGAAGCCCGCCGTGCGCTGGCTGCCGTTTCAGTTGAACCCGGATCTGCCGGAAGAAGGCATCTCGCGCAAGGCGTATGTCGAGCGCAAATTCGGCCCCGGCGGCGCGCGCAACTACGCGCGCGTGGCGGGTGTCGGCAAGGAAGTCGGCATTGATTTCGCGTTCGACGACATCAAGGTGCAGCCGAATACGGTGAACGCGCACCGGCTCATGCGCTACGGTGCCAGGCACGGGCGCGAGGACGAAGTCGCGGAAAGCCTGTTCCGCGCTTATTTCCAGGAGGGCGCCGTCCTCACCGACAAGGCCGTGCTGGCCGCAGTCGGCGCGCGCGCGGGCCTTGAGCGCGCGGCGCTCGAAACCTATCTCGCGTCCGACGAAGACCGCGACGCGGTGCTGCAAGGCGACATCGAGGCGCGCCAGTCCGGCGTTAACGGCGTGCCGTTTTTCATCTTCAACCGCCGCACCGTTGTGTCGGGGGCGCACGAGCCCGAAGCGCTGCTGCAAGCGATGCGGGACGCGCTCAAGACCTGACCGGCGATTGCGGGTTTGGCGGCGCGCTCTAACCAATATCAAAAACGGCCTCACGGATGGAGTAGCTGCAATGGAACGAAAAAAAGCGGGCGATTTCCCACCCGGCGTTCTCAAGCTGTTTGATGGTTACGTGCACGGCACCTTGAGCCGGCGCGATTTTCTGGATCGCGCCGCCAAGTACGCGGTCGGCGGCTTCACCGCCGCGGCCATGCTGGAAAGCTTGCGGCCCAACTACGCGCTCGCCCAGCAGGTTGCCAAAGACGATCCGCGCATCAAGACCGAATATCTGACTTACCCGTCGCCGCAAGGGTCGGGGACCATACGCGGCTATTTCGCGCGGCCGGCGAACGCGGCCGGCAAACTGCCCGGCGTATTAGTCATCCACGAGAACCGCGGCCTCAATCCGCATATCGAGGACGTCACGCGCCGGCTGGCGGTCGAAAATTACGTGGCGTTCGCACCCGACGCATTGACGCCGGTCGGCGGCTACCCGGGCGATGAAGACAAGGCGCGGGAGCTGTTTTCCAAGCTGAATGCCGCAAAACGCATCGAAGACCTGATTGCCGCTGCCGGTTATCTGAAGGAGCGCCCCGAGTGCACCGGCAAAATCGGCGTGGTGGGCTTCTGCTTCGGTGGCGGCATCGCCAACCTGGTGGCGGTGCGGGTGCCGGATCTCGCGGCTGCGGTAACGTTCTATGGTGTCCAGCCCGCCGCCGCGGACGCTGCCATGATCAAAGCGCCACTTTTGCTCCACTACGCGGCCCTCGACGACCGCATCAACAAGGGCTGGCCCGCCTATGAGGCGGCGCTCAAGGCGAACGGCGTGAAGTACGAAATGCATATGTATGCGGACACCAATCACGCATTCCTTAACGACACGACACCGCGCTATGACGAAGCCGCGGCCAAACTGGCGTGGCAGCGCACCCTCGCCTTCTTCCAGAAAAATCTTAAAGGCTGAGCAACTACACTATCGAATCCCGAACCTTCAATCTTGAACCCTCAATCTTGAACCGCGAAGGACGCAAAGGACGCGAAGGGAAGCTTCAGAACTAGTCGAGATTCTATTTCGCCATTTTTTACGTGCGGCGTGTTGAAATTGACTCGCCGATCTTTTCTTGCATTCCCTTGGTTTTCCTTTGCGTCCTTCGCGTCCTTTGCGGTCCAAGCTTTAAATCTTCTGCAACCGCTCGAGCAGGTCTTTGCTCTCGGGAATGGTGCCCTGAGCGCAGACATGTGAATGCCGGATGACACCTTGCGCGTCGACGAGGAACACCGAGCGCGCGTCCATGCCGCGTTCTTCGTTGAACACGCCGTAGGCTTTGCCGACCGCGCCATGCGGCCAGTAGTCGGAGAGCAGCGGGAACGGCAGGCCGCCCAGTTGATCGACCCACACCTTCAGGCTCGGCACGGTGTCGGCGCTGATCTGCAGGATCTCGACTTGAAGTGCCTTGAATTGTGCGTAGTTCTCACGGAACCCGCTGACTTGATTCTTTCACCCGCCGGTAAACGCGAACGGCAGGAATGACACCACGGTGCGGCGGCCGCGATAACTGCCGAGCGTGAGCTTGTCGCCTGAATGGGATGCCAACGTAAAATCCGGCGCTTGCGTACCTGCCTGAAGTGCAGCCATCTGGGATCTCCTTGAACGAACGTTAATAATTCATCGTGCGCTGCAAGAATACCCCACTTCCGGTTTGTCCGGATACGGCGGTACCAATCAGAGCGCGGCGCGTTCTGCCCGGGAATCGCAATGATACCGTGCCCGCTCCGCCCCGCGCCGCCCCCGCTTTAATGAGATTAGTCACACGGGCGTTTGCTTTTGCGGCGCCTGCACGTCACAGTAACGCTCCCGCGGCCGGTCAGATGATTACCGCCAGCGGCGAATTGAACGATATTCCGGAGTGCGCACTATGAAACGCCTGCTCCATGTCTTAGCGGTTGCCGTGCTGGTGATGCACGGCGCTGTCGGATACAGCGCCCCCGCGCAGCAAGCGAAGTATCCGGTCAAACCGGTACGGCTTATCGTTCCCTACGCGCCCGGCGGCGGCGCCGATATCGTGGCGCGGATCGTCGCCCAGAAAATGTCGGAAACCTTCGCGCAATCCGTGGTGGTGGACAACCGCGCCGGCGCGGGCGGCGCGATCGGATCGGAAATGGCCGTGCGCGCAGCACCCGACGGCTACACGCTCGCCTTCGTGTCGGGCGCCTACACAACCGGCGTTGCGCTCATCAAGCCGCCGTACGATCCGGTGAACGACATCACGCCGATTGTGCTGGCCGGCGAAGCCAGTTCGCTGGCGGTGGTGCACCTTGCCGTGCCGATAAAAAGCGTCAGGGAACTCATCGATTACGCAAAGGCGCATCCCGGCCAGCTCAATTACGGCAGCGGCGGCACCGGCGGCTTCTCCCATCTCGTCACCGCGCTGTTCGAACTCATGGCCGGAGTGCGCATGACGCATATCCCGTACAAAGGTACCGGCCCCGCGCTGACCGACCTCCTTGGCGGTCAGTTGCAGGTCATCTTCGGCAGCACGCCGTCCACCGCGCCGCATGTGAAATCGGGCAAGCTGCGTGCGATCGGCGTTACTTCCAAGACGCGTTCCAGCGCCCTGCCCGATGTGCCGCCCATCGCGGACACCGTGCCCGGCTATTACGCTCCGCTGCTGTACGGCATCTGGGGCCCGCGTGGATTGCCGCAAGAAGTCGTGACGCTGTGGAACACGGAGGTCGCGAAATTATTGCAGACCACCGACATGAAAGGGCGGCTGACGAGCGCCGGCATCGAGGCCGCGGGCGGCCCGCCCGCGCAGTTTCGCGAGGCGCTGAAATCCGACATCGAACGCTGGCAAAAGGTCATCAAGGAGGCCAGGATCAAAGCCGCGGACTGAATCCACCACGCCGTGATTGTCGTGCACGCGACCTGTCCCGAGCAAGAGAAAATCACCTAGAATGCAGGGAAGAAGGCCGTTGCAGAATCGCTGCACTGACATCTTCTGAAGCCGGACTTCTCTCTCTTTTATTCACACCCAATGGAATTCACGCGTGCGTGATACGGCATTGATCGTCGGCGCCGGCAGCGGTTTGAGTGCCGCGCTGGCCCGCGCATTTTCAGGCGCTGGACTTGAGTGCGTGCTGGCCGCCCGCCACACCGCCAAATTGAAACCGTTATGCGACGAGACCGGCGCCACGAGTATCCAGTGCGACAGTTCGCAACCCGACGACGTCAACGCGCTGTTCAATGACCTAGACACCCGCTGCGCCGCGCCGCGAGTGGTTGTCTACAATCCAAGCTCGCGGGTCAAGGGCCCGCTGGTCGAACTGGATCCGAAAAAAGTGGCGGAGGCGATCGCGACTACGGCGTACGGCGGCTTCCTCGTCGCGCAAGCGGCGGTGAAACGCATGTTGCGGCAGGGTGAAGGCACGATCATTTTTACCGGCGCGTCGGCCAGCGTGAAGGGCTACGCCCTGTCAGCGCCGTTTGCGATGGGCAAATTCGCTCTGCGCGGTCTCGCGCAAAGCATGGCGCGCGAGCTCGCACCGCAAAACATTCACGTCGCACACGTCGTGATTGACGGCGGCATCAGCTCCGCGGAAAAGCGCGCGCCGCCGGACAAACCGGACAGCCTGCTCGACCCGGACGCGATCGCGCAGACCTATGTTCAACTGTTCAAGCAACCCAGAAGCGCGTGGGCATGGGAAATCGAATTGCGCCCGTGGGTCGAACGATTCTAAGAGCCCGTTTCAGAATGATCTGAAACGGGCCATGCTTAGGGGAGCATGAGGGGGTACCCGTGCTTAACCCGGTTCATGCAACTGGCGTATTATTGATGACGTACGAATTTGCCTATTACCGAAGAATCTTATCTGCTAGGGTGCTATGTCAATTACTACAAACCTGAAATTCGGCAATGCCAACGACGAATCAGCGGAGCAAGCGGTGCTGAAAAATAATGCGCTGCCGCGGCAAGCTGTCATTGACGAATTGGCGGAAGATTCGGCAGGGGCGGAGCATTCGACCGGGATATTGCCGTCGCAGGGACTTGAACATCTGGTTCGGGTAACCAAAGAAATTTACGCGGTCGAGGAGATCCAGGACGATCAGTTTCAGCCGGCGAGCCTTGACCTTCGATTGGGCGCTGTCGCTTATCGGGTTCGCGCCAGTTTTCTGCCGGGAAAAGACGCGACGGTTAAGCAAAGGCTCGACGAGCTCGCGATGCACGAGATGGACATCACCAACGGCGGGGTGCTGGAGCGCGGCTGCGTCTATATTGTTCCCCTGCTTGAGCACGTGGCGCTGCGCCACCGCACTTCCGCGATGGGCAACCCGAAGAGCTCTACGGGTCGCCTGGACGTATTTACCAGGCTGATTACCGATCACGGCACTGAATTCGACCGCGTTCGCGAGCAATATAAGGGGCCACTCTATGCAGAGGTTTCGCCGAGAACCTTTAGCATATTGGTGCGTAAAGGATCGCGGTTGAGCCAACTCCGAATACGTCGCGGCCGTCCGCCTAGCACCGACGAGGGCATGCGACGCTTGCAGGAGGAGCAACAGCTCGTTGGTTCAACTATCAGTGAAGATGAAATCCGCAATGGTGTTCCGGTATCTGTAGACGTGCGGGGAGACGAATCCGGGCGCCTGATTGGCTACAAGGCGAAGAGCTACTCAGGGCTGATAGATGTCGACAAGATTCGACACTACGACCTGGAAGAATTTTGGGAGCCGGTCTACGCGCCGAACCGCGGGCGGGGGCTAATACTGGATCCTGCGGACTTCTACATTCTGGCATCGCGGGAAGCCGTAAAGGTTCCGCCAACCCATGCGGCAGAAATGATGTCATACGACACACTGGTCGGGGAATTTCGAGTTCACTATGCGGGCTTCTTCGATCCCGGTTTCGGTCATCCGGCGGCAGGCGGCGAAGGATCGAGAGCCGTCCTTGAAGTTCGTTCGTACGAAGTCCCCTTCGTCATAGAACATGGGCAAGTCGTTGGCCGACTAATTTACGAGCGGCTAACCGCGCAACCGAATCGGCTCTATGGTAGCGGCGTCAAATCATCTTACCAGCGCCAAGGAATTGCGCTAAGCAAACATTTCAAGCCGCCATCACGTGCTTGATGGATGCTTCTGAGCCAGCGTGGGGCCAGATCTACAAATATTAGTTTTCTGAAGCGTAAGTTGCACATAACCCCGACGAGGGCGGGAGAGCGGAAGTGGCGTGGGCTATCGTTGTTTCGCGATTGCGCGGGCTGCGGCAGTTGCACGGCGAAGAAGGCTCGGGTGGAGTATGCCAAGTTTGGGATTCTGGCCGTGCGGCGCGTGCGGCGGCACGCCGAACCAAATGTCGTTGTAATCGAGCTCGAAGGTTACGCCGAGATCGAACTTGGTGGGATAGCTAAGCCCCGATTCCGCGAATGCATCCGCCAGTGCCGGCAGAATTGCAAACTCGCCGGCATAGAGCTGGTCGGTTTTCCGGCTGGTACCGTAGGCCACTCGCACGACCGGATTGCCGTCTGCTTCGCCCACGGCGAGCACCAGCGCTGGCCGGGGTTTGGGACCCGGCCCGGGCACGCGCCTCTGCGGGAATCGGCACCACACGATGTCGCCCGGCTGCGGCGGAGCGAACCAGCGGTCAGCGGGTTGCGCCATCAGAACAGGCTGGTCTTGACCTTCATGCGGCCGCGCGGCTGGAGCCGCTCAACGGCCTTTTTCTGCGCTGCGGTCAGCGGCCCGTTGTCGGGATCATATTGAGGCAGCGCCTGGCGCGCGAATTTCGCGAGCGCGACGTGGATGACCTGCGTTTCGCTCAGCCCCAGGGTTTGCGCGAGGCGGGTTGCGGTCGCGCGCGATACTCCGTAGTCCGAGTCGGTTTCGCGATACCGCAGAAGAATGCGTGAGGTCGCGGGTTTCCTGCGCCTTGACTCATCTTGCTTTGCCGGCATGAGGCACCCTGGTCCGTGAAGATTGATATAAAAAGTATATCACACTTGGGGATTGCGGAGAGCGAAGCGAGAGTCGAGGATTGAGGATTGAGGAGAGCGATGCGAGGAGCCCAGGATTGAGTGATTCAGTGATTGAGGGATTGCGGCTCGTCCAGCCAGGCGGGCAAAAGCGCGTCCCTTGTTTGCGCTAACATGGTGTCTGGCCGGGATTGCCCGCGAGGAAAAATAACCATGGATCTGGAATTAAAAAACAAAGTGGCGATCGTCGGCGGCGCCAGCAAGGGGTTGGGCCGCGCCTGCGCGGAAGTGCTGGCCGAGGAAGGAGCAAAGGTCGTCATGTGCAGCCGGACCGCGGCCGATCTCGAGTGCGCCGCGCAGGAGATACGCAGCAAGACCGGCGCGGACGTTTTTGCGTTTGCCGGGGACCTTGAGAAACACGCCACCATACAAGCGCTCGTCGCAGCCGCAGTCGGGCACTTCGGGCGTCTCGACATTCTGGTGAATAATTCCGGCGGCCCGCCGCTCGCCAAATCCCTCAGCGCGAGCGAAGAGCAGTGGGCGACCGCGGTGCAGCGCTCGCTCCTGTATTTCGCGCGCATGTCGCGAGAAGCGATTCCGCATTTGAAACGAGAGGGCGGCGGCCGCATCATCAACATTCTCGCGAGCACCGTGTATCAACCGATCCCCAACTTGGCACTCTCGGGCGCGACGCGCATGGGCGTGGTGGCATTTGCCAAAAGCCTCGCCGATGAAGTCGGCAGGGACGGCATACTCGTCAATAACGTATGTCCCGGCTCACTTCTGAGCGAGCGCATGCTGGGCAATGTGACCGCCCGCGCCAAGGAACTGGACATTTCGCTCGAAGCTGCGCTGGCCCAGCGCGCGCAGGAGACCGCCGTCGGGCGCATCGGCGAACCCCGCGAGCTCGCGCATCTGGTGGCTTTTCTCGCCTCGGGGAAATCCAGCTACATCACCGGCACCACCATCCGCGTCGATGGCGGTCTAGTACGCTCGGTGCTGTAGCGCGCAAATAGAGGAGTGAAGAGTCATGTCTGCAAGCATCAACAAGGGAACGACCGCACAGCTCGCGGAATGGACCGCGAATTTCCGGCTTGAGGACGCGCCGGCGGAGGTCGTCGACCGGATGAAAGCGCTGGTGCTCGATCTATTGCGGGTGGTCACCGTCGGCGCGCGCATGCCGTGGAGCATATCGGCGCGGCGCCTCGCTCTGGAACTCGGCGGCAACGGTACCAGCAGCATTTTGCTGTGCGGCAGTCGCCTGGACGCCGCGCGCGCGGCCTTTGTCAACGGCGCCTATGCCCACGCGTGCGATCTCGATGACACGCACGTCGGCTCCATGCATCATGCGGGCGCCTCCATTCTGCCGGCGGTCCTCGCGATGGCGGAACGCGAGAATGCCAGCGGTCGCGCGCTGCTGGAAGCCGCCATCTGCGGCTATGAAGCGTCGCTGCGCATCGGATTGGCGACGCAGCCCGCGCTCTTTCACCGCGGATTCATGGCGACACCGACGTGCGGCGCGCTCGGCGCGGCGCTGGCGGTCGGCAAGCTGCTTCAATTCAGCGCCGAAGATCTCGCGGGCGCGCTGGGCGCCGCCGGCGCGTACGCGGGCGGCCTTGCGCAGTTCTATCACTCGGGATCTTTCATCAAGCGCCTGAACGGCGCGCGCGGCGCCGAGTCCGGCGTCATGGCCGCACTCCTCGCCAAAGAGGGCATCTGGGGTCCGCGCGACATTCTCGAAGGCGAGGCCGGTTTCTTTCGCGCCTTCGCCGGCGAATCGGATGCGGCTCAAGTCACCGGCGATCTCGGCCGCGGCTACCGGTTGATGGAGGTGAGCACCAAGATACACGCCGGCGCGGGGCGCTTGCAGGCATCCGTCGACGCCGGTCTCGCGCTGGGCGCAGCGCACGGGCTCGCGCCCGACCAGATCACCGACGTCGAGGTGGGCATACCCAAGGTGATCCAGGGACGGCTGACGCACCTCGATCCGCCGGATCTGCAAAGCGCGCAGTTGAGCGTGCCGTTCAGCCTCGCAATGGCGCTGACACTCGGTGCAAGCCGCGGCGCGCGGGCCGCGATACGCCGCGAAGATTACGAGGCGGCACTCGCATCGCCGTCAATGCGCGCCTTGTCCGGCCGCGTGCGCTGCGTGCTCGACGCAGAAGTCGAAGCCGGCACCAACACCGAGGAAGTGCCGTCCCGCGTAACCATCAAACTCGCCGACGGGCGCGCGCTCGTCGCGCGCGAAGATCACCCGCGCGGCAGCCCGCACCGGCGCATGACGTGGGATGAACTGCGCGCACTCTTTCAGGACACCGTCGCCGACGCGCTGCCGCAGCAGACGATCGACAAGGTGGTGAACCTCGTCGCGAATCTGGATGGCAAGGCCATGCCGCGCGAAATCCTGCAGGCCTTCGTCGCGACCCCGGGCTGGCTGGAGCGCGCGGGATAGCGAAATAGATATCATTGAATCTGCAAGCCGGATGCCTTTACGACGGCAGCCCATTTCTTTACCTCTGTTGCCATCACGGCGCGAAATTCTTCGGGCGTGCTGGCGAGCGGCTCCGCTCCATCCCTCGCCAACGCTTCTACGAAGTCCGGTTGAGCCATCACGCGCGATATGGCCTGGCGCAGGGTTGTGACTATAGCGTCCGGCGCGCCTGCGGGCAGCAACACTCCATACCGCAATGTACTTTCATAGCCGGACAAACCACTTTCCGCCATAGTCGAAATGTCAGGCACGACCCGGGAGCGCTCGCTGCTCGTGACTGCAAGGGCACGGAGTCGGCCGCCACTCTTTATGTGCGGCACTGCAGGCGGGAGAGTGCTGAACAATGTAGCGACTTCTCCCGACATTCCGGCCGTCAGCGCAATGCCAGTACCTTTGTACGGCACGTGGCTCAGATCGACACCCGCCATCATCTTGAAAAGCTCTGCCGACAAGTGCGTTCCCGTGCCGCTGCCGCCCGATGCGTAAGTAATCTGGCCAGGTCGTCGCTTGGCAAGCGCCACGAGCTCTTTAACGTTTTTGGCGGGGAGAGATGGATTGGTGACGAGCACCAGCGGCGAGATAGCCACCAGACTCACCGGCGAAAAGTCTCGAACCGAGTCATATGGAACTTTGGCGTAGAGCGATGGATTTATCGCGAGCGTCCCGGTATGGCCCATCAGCAATGTGTATCCATCAGGCGCCGCTTTCGCGACCAAGTCGGTGCCAATAATACCGCCCGCACCTGCTCGGTTGTCGACAACGACTTGCTGCCCCAAAACCTGCGTCAGCCTGGCTGCAACCACGCGCGCAAAAAAATCCGTCCCGCCGCCGGGCGAAAAGGGCACGATCAGGCGTATCGTCCTGCCGGGATAATTCTGAGCCGCGGCACCGGTTGCAAAGCCGACAAGCAAAGACATTGCGATCGCGCGCCAGCGCACGCGCATTGAATGGTTAGGCAGGTTCATTTGTTTTCCATGGTCTTGGGGAACGCTTGTTTTGATATTCAGATTGCACGTTCTAATTACCGAAGTCATCTCAAAATTTCGGCACTTTCTCTTCAGGACCGGGCAGGCATTTTTTGAGGTCGTTTCAAGTATAAGTATAGTTTCAAGTATAAGCATATCAAGTATAAGTATAATATGACCATCGACTGACCCGATTGCTGCCGGACGCTTGCTGCACGGGATGAATTGCGCGAGGAGATGATACATGACTGCATTGAGTGCAAAGACCGGGCGGGAAAATGCGCCGGAACTTGAGGTCGTACCGACTTCATCTGTCGTCGGAGCGCGAGTTAATTGCGGAGACGTTACCAAGCTAACCGATGCGGGAATCGACGCGATCCACCAGGCACTGCTCGATCATTGCGTAGTGGTGCTCCCGGCCCAGAACATAACCGATCCGGAGTTGATCGCGTTTGGCAGGCGGCTGGGCGAACTTGATTTCGCGCCTTTTACGACCACCGAGAAGAAACGCGAACACGAGGAAATCATCATCGTCTCCAACGTGAAAGACGGCGGCGTACCGATCGGCGTGTTGGGCGACGCCGAGATCAACTGGCATTCGGACAATTCTTATCGCGACATTCCGTTGAGCTACAGCCTTCTTCACGCGCTCGAGTGCCCTCCAACCCAGGGCGAAACCGGCTTCGCGAATATGTATCTCGCCTACGAGACGCTTCCCGCGGACATGCGGTCGAAAATCAAGACTTTTCTGATCAAGCACGACTTGACGTATCTCAGCGACGGTTCATTACGCCGCGGATATCAGCATGCAACCGATCCCGTCCTGGTGTCGGGCCCGTTTCATCCGATCGTAAGAACACATCCCAAAACCGGCCATAACGCGCTTTATCTTGGTCGGCGGCGCAACGCTTATATCTGTGGATTGGAAATTGAGGAATCGGAAGCATTGCTCGACAAGCTTTGGACGCATGCGACCCAGGAAAAGTTTACGTGGCACCACTCTTGGACGTCGGGCGATATCGTTATTTGGGATAATCGCTGCCTCATGCATCACCGCAATCCGTTTGACCCGGGGCGGCGCCGCATCATGCACCGGCTGCAGTTCCGCGGCGACCGGCCTTGCCATGACCCGCGCGCCGGGAACAAGGGACGGCATCCGCGCAGCGGATCAACAGCCTAGTTATTAAGACCGAAAGTCAGTATCGACGAGAGCTCCAGAATGTCTGGCAGGCTTTCGATATTTTGAGCGAGCGTTAACACGCGCTCCGCCTGTTCTGCCGTCAGCAGTCCCCGAGTACAGTCTTTATATTTTTCGACGATATCGTCGAAAGTCATCGGATTGTCCCGGTCGCCGCGCGCTGCGCCGGCGCTTGCTTCGAGCACAGTTCCATTCTTCAAGCGCAATCGTACTATGCACGGCAGCAGAGAGCCGGCATCCCATTCGCTTTTGCCGCCCGGATGAATCACCGATACACGCTTGGCCAGCGTTTGTACTTTCTCGTCACGAACGCGGCTATCGGTAAACTGGCCAAGCCCCGCGCGGCCATCGCAGACCGCTATGGCCAGGCAATAAGGCAAGCAGAACTTCGCTTCGAGCGCGGTGTTGGCGATTGGATAAGTCATCACGTTGGAAACATGCGCACCCACTTCGCACTCGATGCTTTCCATTTGATCAGGGCGCACGTTATGGGACCGCGTAAGCCCGAGCAGCGCATCGAGCGGCCGGTGCGCCCACCTGCAGCACGGATAAGGTTTGATGCGGATTTCCTTCGCGACCAGACTCCAGGGGTTGCCGAACGTCCCGGCGATTTTCTGCTCGTCATATTCACCCGGTGTCGCAAAAACCCGCAGCACTCCGAACTCCCCTTCCAAACCGTCGGGCGCACTATTAAAGCCGTCACGCGCCAAAGTAGCCGCGATGATGCCATTTGCCGCCGCCATTCCGGCGTGCAGCGGTTTTGTCATCGTGCCGAGGTTCTGCCGAACGCCGCCCGCTTCAGATGCCGCGATGCCGAACGCCATCCGCGTACGCCACACATCGAGCCTCAGCAGTTTTGCCGCCGCGGCAGTCGCTCCGAACGTGCCGAATACCGTATTTGAATGCCAGCCGTGTGCAGAATGTTTTGGCGAAACCCCGTTTTGGAGCTTCGACTGCACCTCAATGCCGGTGACGTAAGCTGCGAGCACTTCGCGTCCGGACGCACGCTCGGACTCGCCCAGCGCGAGCAGAACCGGAAGCAGCGGCAATGGCGGGTCGAAGTCCAGGGCATGGCCGATCGTGCCATTTGCGCGCGCGGCCGCCGCTGGCGAGGTCTTGAAAGCGCCCCCGATCACGCCGGCCGATGGCGTGCCGCCGGCCGCGCGCGTCCAGCGCGTAATGATCTGCGCTGCTTCGCTTTGCGTGCCTGCGATGGACGCGCCGAGCGCATCGATGATCCCCCCTTTCGCAATGTCACGGGCTCGTTCGGGAACATCGTTCAACGCGAGGTTGATCACAAATTGCGCGATTTTTTCGGTCGTGCTCATGCGTTTTAGCCAGTCGCCACTGCCAGGCCGAGACTTATTTCCATACTTGCTAGTTAGTATCCGCAGGTTACAGGCGGAAAGGGACGTTACGCGGCGGCATCCGCGCCGAGCACGCTCTCGGCGACGAACTTCGCGAGCCAGCGCTTGCGCAGAATGAGCCCCTCCTGCCACACCGCTTCGATGTTGGGCACGGTCGACGCCTTCACCGCCGGTGCTGCCAGCAACGCATCGCGCCACGCCGCGAGATGCGGAAATTTCTCGATGACGCCGAGCGGCTTGAGCCGGTCGATGAAGGTGTAACGCTGCAGGAACGGCGCGTACGCCGCATCGACCAGCGAGAGCCTGGGCCCGTTGAAATACGGACCGGGGTTGCCGCGCTTGGCGAGCGCCTCATCGAGCTTGCCGAACGGGCCCGCGATTTTGGCCGTAAGTGCCACGAACTCTTCCTCCGTGTTCGCATACGCCGCGGTCGATATCGCGCTGGCAAAGGTCGTTACGTAATCGGTCCACGCGCGGTTACGCGCCCGCGCGACCGGATCTTCGGGATGCAGCCGCGGCGCCGCGGTTTCTTCCAGGTATTCGGCGATCGCATTCGATTCGAACAACGCGTGCTTGCCGTCGATCTGCAGCACCGGCACCTTGGAATGCGGTGAAATGGCGAGAAACCAGTCCGGCCGTTTTTCGCGGTCAATATACGTGATGTCATAGGGGACCTGCTTCGCGCGCAGCACGATCGCGGCGCGCTGCACCCACGGACAGGTCTTGAAGCTGCAAAGCTTGAATTGTGACGCCATGTAACCTCCATTAAGCAACGAAGAACTTCGTGTAGTGGTCGTAAATCTGGTCCGGCATTTCTTCCTGCATGTAGTGGCCGCAGGGCAGCGGTTCCCACGTAACGATATTGCTCGCGTACTGCTTCCAGATATCGAGAAACTCGTTCGCGCGCTCGGGCGGATGGCCGCGTGCGCCCCACAAGAGCAGCAGCGGCATGGCGAGCTTCTTGTCCTTGTCGGCGGTGTCCATGACGGCGTCGCAGGTGGCGGTGGCGCGATAGTCGCGGCACGAACCGGTGATGGTCTTCAAAGTGTAGCAGCGCACGTACTCGGACAGTGCCGCGTCGCTCAGAAATCCGAGGCCGGTGCCGCCGCGGATGACCATGCGGCTTTTCAGGAAATATTCCGCCGGCACCGCGCTGATCAGGCGCTCCGGAAAAGGCTCGGGCTGCGCCATAAAAGCCCAGTGCCACGTGCCGATCACCCAGCTCTTGGTGATATGCGTCCACACGTAGTGGTTCGGCACGATGTCCATCAAGCACACTTTGAGCACGCGCTGCGGGTGATCCATGCACATTCTGTGTATCGTGCGGGCGCCACGATCGTGTCCGGCCACATAAAACTTTTCGTAGCCGAGCTGGTCCATGATCTCGAGCAGGTCCTGCGCCATCGAGCGGAAGCTGAAGCTGACGTGTTCGGGCCCCGCTTCGGGCAGCGAGCTGTCGCCGTAACCGCGCAGGTCGGGCAGGATGACGTGATAGTGTTTGGCGAGACGCGCCGCGATTTTGTACCAGCACGTGTGATTTTGCGGATTCCCGTGGACGAGCAGCAAAGGCGGGCCCGCGCCGCCGTGGCGCAGACGTATGACCGCGCCGCTCGTGCGCACATCCAGGTGCTGGAAATCCGGAAAGTGCGCGGCCACCGCTGCGCTGCCCCAGCGGGTCGGATCGCGCTGGTAGTCCGCCGCCGTCGCGGCGGCCATCGCCATCAGGCCAGATGGCGTCTTGTCCCTGCTCATTATTTCTCCAAACCAGGATGTGTGTTAGCTTTATAACACGCAATACCAGACCAGATAAATCGGCGGAGAAAAAATGGAACAAGGACATTGCACGGCGTTGCGGATCATTACTGCAATGTGCTCATGCATCGTAGTACCGACCGTCTACGCGCAAGCTTTTCCGGCCAAGACAATACGCATCGTCGTACCGTTTGCGCCTGGCGGCGCGAACGACATCATCGCGCGAGTGGTAAGCCAGCGTCTTGCCGAACCGTTGGGCCAGCAGGTGATCGTCGACAATCGCGGCGGCGCCGGCGGCGCACTCGGCGCGGAACTCGTCGCGCGCGCGCCCGCCGATGGCTACACCCTGCTGCTGGCGAATCCGGGGCCCAACGCAATCAACCCGGTGCTGCAGCCGCAGACGCCGTATGACCCGCTCAGGGATTTCTCGATGATCACGTTGATGGCGGTTTCCCCGCAGGTGCTGGTGATACACCCGTCCATGCCCGTGCGTTCGGCGAAAGACCTGATTGCGCTCGCGAAATCGAGGCCGGGACAGATCAACTACGGCTCCTCGGGCGTCGGCGCGATCACGCATCTCGCCATGGAGTTCTTCAAGGCGCGCACCAAAACCGATATGGTGCACATCCCCTACCAGGGCGCCAACCTCGCGCTCACCGCGCTGATCGGCGGCCAGGTCTCGACCATGTTTGCCGCGCTGGGCTCCATCACGTCCATGCTCGGCACGAATAAGGTCAAGGCGATCGGCGTGGCGGCGAACGCGCGAACGCCGCTGTTGCCCGGCGTGCCGACCATCGCCGAAAGCGGCATCCCCGATTTCGAAGTCGTGAACTGGTTTGGCATCGTAGGCCCGGCCGGCGTGCCGCGGCCGGTGATCGAGCGCCTGAATCAGGCGATCAATCGCGTCGTGCAGGCGCCCGAGACGCGCGAGCGGTTTTCAGCCCTCGGCTTCGAGCCGCGCGGCACCACGCCGGAGGAACTTGAACGCCATATCAAGTCGGAACTCGCGCGCTGGAGCAGCGTGATCAAGACGCAGGCGATCAAACCCGAGTAGGAAGTGAATCTCCGTTAGTCGATTTTGATATTGGCAGCCCTCGCAACCCGCGCCCATTTTTCGGTTTCGGCGAGCAGATAGGCCTGGAATTCTTCCGGCGAGTTGCCGACGGTTTCCGCCCCCACCTTGGCCAGTTGCTCGCGGAACTCCGGCAACTTCAGGATGCGGTTGATCTCGGCATTCAGCCTGGTGACGATGGGCCGCGGCGTGTTGGCCGGCACCATGACCCCGCCCCACGACACGGCTTCGAAACCCGGCTGGCCCGATTCGGCGATGGTCGGCAGATTGGGCGCGGCAGCAAGCCGCTGGGTCGTCGTCACCGCCAGCGCTTTCAATCTGCCCGACTGGACGTGCGGCGTGCCGGAAACCACGGTCGTAAACATAGTCGTGATCTGGTTGCCGATGATATCGGTGAGCGACAGTCCATCGCCCTTGTAACTCACCATCTGCATCGTGATGCCGGCATTCATCATGAAGAGTTCCATCGCGAGATGGCCGGCGGTGCCGGTTCCTCCGGTGCCATAGGACCATGCGCCCGGCGTTGACTTCGCGCGCGCCACGAATTCGGCCACCGAATTCACGCCGAGCGATGAATTGACGACCATCATCAGCGGCACGAGGTTAGTCAGCGAAACCGGGATGAAGTCCTTGATGGCGTCATACGGCAGCTTCTTGTAAATACTCGGGTTGATCGCGCTGGGCCCGACGTTGGTCATCAGTATCGTATAACCATCGGGGGCGGAGGTTGCGACATGCGACAGCGCAATGATGCCGTTAGCGCCGGCACGGTTTTCTATCACCACCTGCTGCTTCCACGTGTCGCCCATTTTTTGACCGATCAGGCGCGCGACGACGTCGGAGGCGCCGCCCGGCGGATACGGCACGATAAAGCGGATGGTCTTGCTCGGGTAGTCCTGCGCGACTGCGTTCAGGCATGCCGCGGTCAGCGCAAGCGCAGCAAATAACCTGATGCAACCGGCGAGACGCGAATTGATCGACATTGGATTCTCCCTGTTATCGAGCTAACGTGCGACTGGATAGCCGCGCCATATCACTACACGACCCCGTTCTTCAATGCAGCTTCCCCGCGCCACAGGCGATCGAGGTTTTCGAGCAGCAAGTCGAGCACGTTGTCCTCGTAGCGGCGGGTTTCACCGGCGGTGTGCGGCGTGATCAGGATATTGTTGGCTTGCCACAAGGGCGAGGCCTCCGGCAGCGGCTCTTCCCACACGCAATCGACCGCGGCGCCGGCAATGGCTCCCTTCTCCAGCGCAACGGCCAGCGCCGGCTCGTCGACCACGCGACCGCGCGCGACGTTGATGAGATAGGCCGACGGCTTCATCGCCGCCAGCGCGCGCGCGTCGACCAGCTTCTCGGTCTCCGGTGTCAGCGGACAGGTCAGTGCGACAAAATCGGCCCTCGGCAAAACATCGAGCATTCTGTCCTGTGCGACAACTTCATCGGCAGCGCCCTTGCCGCGCGAGGGATCGCGTTTCGTTGCTATCACGCGCATGTCGAAGGCCTTGGCGAGCGCGGCGAGACGGGAGCCTATCCGCCCCATGCCGACGATCACCAGCGTTTTACCCCCCAGTTCATCCTCGCGCTTCGCGATGTCCGAGATCATGCCGCGCCACTTGCGGGCGGCCTGATTGTCGCGCGCCTGCGGAATCTGGCGCGCCATGGCGAGGATCAGCGCAATCGCGTGTTCGGCTACCGCGCGCTCGTTGGCGCCTTGCGCGCTGGCGAGCCGTATGCCGGCCGCGCTCAAAGCGTCGCGCGAGTACTGATCGAGTCCGGCGCTGATCGACTGGATGAAGGCAAGCCTGGGGGCCTTCGCTATGAATTCGTTGCGCCACAGGCCAGACACCAGCAGCACGTCTGCCTCGCCTATGCGCTTCTCCAGTTCGTCGAGGCTGCGCACCTCGAACGAGTTGAGGCCGGTATTGCGCAACGCGAACCGCTCGGCCATGCGGTAAGCGACGTGGGCGAAACAGATAGTGAGTTTGTCTTTGCCGGTGAAAGTTCGTGCGGTCATGCGCCAGGGCTCCGTTGAATTCATGGAAACAGATGCCGGCGCGGGCGTCGGCGAACAAGCCATTCATAATGAAACGCGCGACGCGCCGTCACTGATTTTTCAGATCGCCCACTAGAACGTGCCGCATTATTTGCTGGATTCGCGGCCGCGGTCATCACCTTTGTCGCGCCCTTTATCCTGCTCTTTATCCCGGCCCCGATTCGAGTCGCCGCCCGGATCGCGGGAGGCGCCCTTGCCTTGTGATCCGCTGTCTTTCCCTTGCGACTTTGGCGCCGGCTGCTCACGCGGCGGCGTTACCGCCTGGGGTTGTGGACGCTGCGGTTGGACCGCCGGCTTTGGCGTCTGCTGCTCACGCGGGGGTGCGGCCTGGGGTTGTGGCCGCTGATCGCGTTCGCGCGCGTCCTTCCCGGAATCTTTACGCTGAGGCTCGCGTTCGCGTGCGTCCTTCCCGGAATCTTTGCGCTGAGGCTCGCGTTGCCTCTCCCGTGCAGACGGCGCAGGAGCTGCCTGCGTCCGCTGCTGAACGTGCTCGCGCACTAGTGCGTCTTTCGGCTGGTAACGGTACTTCTGGTTTTGGAGCGCGTGCTGCTGCTCCACCTTGGGATACTTTTTCCCCGAATACTGCCGCTGATAGGTAGGCAGAGGAGCGGGCGCCGGCGCGGCGCGGCGGTCCCATCTGTCCCATCCGCTTCGACGCTGCTCCCAATCACGGCCCCAGTGCTCGCCCCAACGTGGCGGTGCATCCCGCCCCCACCCGTGAAAGTACGCAGGCGGGCGCCGGTAGTACCGCACCGGGACCCGCAACACGTACTCCGGCACATATTCAGGGGCCGTGCGCCACCAGGGCCCGTTGTACCAGTCACTCGAGTACCAGTCGTCGTTCTGATAGACCCAGTACATGCCATCGTAAAAGAAATAGTTCGCGTTCTGTCGCGGCGCGTAGTAGACGGGGTAATTCGGCACCCGGACAAGTTCGGGGAACAACGAAAAATTGATTCCGATATTTATCTGCGCGGTCGTTGCAGTCGCAACACCCAGCAGCATCAACAGCATCAACAGTCGAAAGCGCATGGCAGGTTCTCCGGTTCGATAAGCGGGGGCGGAATCATTGGTTATCGACCGTGACGCCGACCCCGATTCTGCAGAAAATATGACCTGCGACCAGATTAGCCGATGCCATAGAGGTCGCTCTGTACGGTATCGCACAGAAAACATCTTGCGCCGGACCGGATAATTGGTGCGATATCAAAGACTAAGAGAGCCGCTATGCAAGTGCTTGACTGCGCGAGATGCACTACGCCGCGCAAGCTCGACGTTCCGCGCCTGATCAATGGAGTCTGGTTTGCCTTGTGTCCGGCATGCGGTGTGGAAAACGAACTGGAACCCACCGTCGAGGAACCGGTCACCGGCCCGACGTTCAGGGTGATACGCGTCCTCGAGCGTCAAAAGTAACGGGTATCATCGAGAGAACCGTCTTCTGGCGTTTTAGCCATTGGCGGCGGGAGGTTCTATCTTAACGAGAGCGAACGCACATGGGCGAACATTTGCGACTTGGGCGCCGGCCATAGACGGAGTCCGGCAGCGTGTCGGGCTTGGCGATGCGCTCATCGCGAGTGCTTTAGTGTTTGCTTTAATCGCGCCGTCTGCCGGTTTTGCCGAGGATCCCGTCTCCATCAAAAGGCCGGCGTTTACAGCACAGGCGCAAACCGATTCGTACCTCCGCGCGGGCGCGGTGCCGCAGCAGCAGGAGGGCTTGAGCTGGGATACCGCAGTCCGCAAGAGCTACTTGATCCCCGCGTTTGAAATCATGGGGTTCGACTTCCTGTTGAACCAGTTCAACCGGCGCGTCTATAACGAGCCCGACTACCGCAGTAACTTCACCTCCATCAAGAACAATCTGACCGGCAAATGGGTGGTCGACACCGATCCCTTCAAGGTCAACCAGTTTCTGCATCCGTACTAGGGATCGATGTACCACGGGTTCGCGCGCTCCGCCGGCCTCAGCTACTGGGAATCGGCGGCGGCCACGTTCGCCGGCAGCTTGTTCTGGGAAATCGCGGGTGAGACCACCAAGCCTTCCAAGAACGACCAGGTCGCGAGCGGCATTGGCGGCAGCTTCCTGGGAGAGCCGCTATTCCGCATGGCTAGCCTGGCGCTGGAACGAGGCGAGGGCTCCCGGTTCCGGCGTGAGGTCAGCGCCGCGTTGATCTCGCCGTCCACCGGCTTCAATCGCCTTGCCTTCGGCGACCGCTTCGATCCCGTGTTTTCGAGCCGCGATGCGGCCGTCTTCTCCCGTCTCCAGATTGGCGGCAGCCTCACCGCCCTCACCGACCAGGGCGTCTCGCAATCCTTCATACGCAACGAGGCAGTGGTGAATTTCTCGATGGACTACGGACTGCCCGGCAAGCCCGGCTATTCCTACACGCGTCCGTTCGATTATTTCAGCTTCCAGGCCACCGCCGCCAGCGCGAATATTTTTGAAAACATCATGACCCGCGGCTTGCTCGTCGGCAAAGACTATGCGGCGTTGAACGACACCTATAAAGGCGTGTGGGGAATCTACGGCAGCTACGACTACATCGCGCCGCAAATCTTCCGCGTGTCGACCACGGCCCTTTCGCTCGGCACCACGGCCCAGTGGCAGCTCACGAACTCGGTAGCGCTGCAAGGCACGGGCCTCCTCGGCGCCGGCTATGGCGCGTCAGGAACCATCCACGGCGTCGGTGAGCGCGACTACCATTACGGCCTCACGCCGCAGGCGCTTCTCGAACTGCGCCTTCTTCTCGGCGAGAGCGCCATGATTGACGTGAACTTGCGCGACTACTACGTGAGTCGTGTCGCGTCGACCGAGAGCCGCGGATGGGAGAACATCGCCCGCGGGGAAGCAGGAGTCACGCTGCGTGTCTATCAGAATCATGCAATCGCGGTTAAATACATATACTCCCGACGCGAAGCGTACTATCCGGATCTGGGCAACCGGACCCAGACGCGCGGAACAGTCAACATTTTCTACACCCTGCTTAACGACAAGAAGTTCGGCGCCGTCCAGTGGTAAGCGGCGCGCAATAAATCACTGCGGATACGCTCTAATGGCCTGGCTTACCCGCGATCATGGTCGCGTCAAAGTTATCCGGCACGCTCTCGATTAGCGGAGACGCGAACGTGAGAGTGAGTACGTGCGCGACGCGAATTTTCGATCCGGGTTTGATGATCACCTCCTGCCCTTTCGCGATCAACTCGCCGTCCACCTCGGTGACACCGTCCGACACCGGGCGCAGGCGAAACCCGTCCGCGAAGCGGCGAAGCTCGAAGTGCCAGCGGCTGATCTGGCGTGCCTGCAGCGGGTCCGGCAGCGCCAGAACCACGTCGTTCGCCAGCGTGCCCTCGTGTTCGCGCAGGCGTCCGAAGCTGATAATGTCCTGCTGAGGGAGGGCTACCTCTTCCTGTGTTTCCTCGACGCGGAACAGCGTCGGGAACATCGAGTGGTCGCGCCAGTCGAGGGCGAGGAGCTCAATCTGCCGGCTGACGCCCTTGAGTTCGACCGGGCCGAGAGGCCGGCAGTTGATCCGGTGCATCGCCGCCAGGTCGCGGTCGGGAAGGCGAGGAATGCGCCGTCTCCCGAGGTGTCGACGACCCGGCCCTGACCGGCGGGAAGGCATTCGTTCAGCAGATCGAAGTGGAGCTGCTGCAACTGGAGCCCCACTGCATTACCAAAGCGGGCGAAATACGGTGTGGAACCCAC
>JANNPG010000581.1:0-1857 GCA_031399805.1 Betaproteobacteria bacterium
TATTTATTGAGTGCATCACAAAGTACAAGGGATTCTTATCTCAACACGAACAATGTGAATATGACCGCGGCAAAGTGATGACTTACGAGCGGCTCGAGGGTGGTGCTGAATTCGGGCGTTATCTCGACGTCGATGGCGACGGCATCCCCTTCTGCACCAATCCCGGCACGCATCCGACCAAAGGTGGTAATTTCACCCGCGGCACCACCAAGAACCGCTACGCGCAGTATTCCGAAGCCGGGCCGGATTACGTCGATAACATGCAGCGCCTGATGCGCAAATTCGACACCGCCAAATCGCTGGTGCCGAAACCCTTGCTGTACCCGGCGGAGAAACCGGCGCGTTTCGGCGCGATTTTCTACGGCTCGACCAGCCCGGCGATGCAGGAAGCACTGGACACGCTCTCTGCCAAAGGCATCCACGTCAACGCACTTCGGGTGCGCGGCTTTCCATTCGCCGACGAACTCGGCGATTTCGTCGCCTCGCATCCGTGGGTGTTCGTCATCGAGCAGAACCGCGACGCGCAACTGAAAACCCTGATGGTCAACGACGCGAAAATCAATCCTTCGCGACTGATTTCAATACTGCATTACGACGGCACGCCGATCACCGCACGTTTTATCGTCGACCAGATTTCACAACATGCCGGTGCCCGCAGCGTGGTGCCGCTGAAAAAAGCGTCCTGACGCGACCACACCATGACCTATCTCGCCAAGCCCAAACTGCACCATCCGTCGCTCGCCCCCAACGCGGCCGGCTACACCCGCCGCGATTACGAGGGCAAGATTTCCACGCTGTGCGCCGGCTGCGGCCATGATTCGATCTCGGCGGCCATCATCCAGGCCTGCTGGGAGCTCGATATCCAGCCGCACCGCGTCGCCAAGCTGTCGGGTATCGGCTGCTCGTCGAAAACGCCGGATTATTTTCTCGGTAATTCCCACGGCTTCAACAGCGTGCATGGGCGCATGCCCTCGGTACTGACGGGCGCCAATCTCGCCAACCGCGAACTGCTGTACCTCGGCGTGTCCGGCGACGGCGACTCGGCATCGATCGGCCTCGGCCAGTTCGCGCATTGCATACGCCGCGGCGTCAACATGGTTTATATCGTCGAAAACAACGGCGTTTATGGCCTGACCAAGGGCCAGTTCTCCGCCACCGCCACCAAGGGCTCGAAATCCAAGCGCGGCGTATTGAACCCGGATGAACCGGTGGATCTGGTCGGCATGGCGCTGCTGCTGCGCGCCACCTTCGTCGCCCGCGCCTTCTCCGGCGACAAAAAACAGCTGGTGCCGCTGATCAAGGCCGCCATCAGCCATCCGGGGCCGTCGTTCATCGACGTGATCTCGCCCTGCGTGGCCTTCAACAACCACGAAGGCTCGACCAAATCCTACGATTACGTGCGCCAGCACAACACCGCGGTAAATCGCCTCGATTTCATCGAGAGCCGCGAGGAAATCACTGCCGATTACGCGCCGGGTGAAGTGATCAGCGTGGCGCAGCACGATGGCTCAATGCTCAAACTGCGCAAGCTCGCGCCGGATTACGATCCGGCCGACCGCATCAAGGCCATGAATTATGTGCAGGAGCACGCGGCCGCCGGCGAAATCGTCACCGGGCTGCTCTACCTGTCGCCGGAACCGGCCGACCTGCACCAGTACATCAATACCGTCGATACCCCGCTGAATCAGCTCGGCGCCCGGGATTTGTGCCCGGGATCCGTTGCGCTGGAGCGCATCAACAAGGGTCTGCGCTGAACACAGCGGGGCGGGCTGCGCCCGCCCCCCCCCGCGGCTCTTGCTTAAAGTTACCAGAGCAGCACATTTCGCCATTTGATTGCGCCGCCGGGGGCGTCTTTGG
>JANNPG010000606.1:0-2227 GCA_031399805.1 Betaproteobacteria bacterium
GTTCGGCGCCGCGCAGTACGCATTGATGCGCAAGGGCGCGGTCTTTATTTCGACCGCCCGCGGCAGCATCCACGACGAGGCGGCGCTGTACTCCGCGCTGGTGTCCGGACACCTCGCGGGCGCGGGGCTCGATTTGTGGGAAAAGGAGCCGCCGGCGCCCACGCATCCGCTGCTGTCGCACCCGTCGGTACTGGCCAGCCCGCACACCGCCGGCGTTACGCATGAGAGTCGCGAGCGCGTGGCCCGCATGGCCGCGGAAGCTTTCGCGATCGCGGCTGCCGGCAAGGTTCCCCCGCGCGTCCTGAATCCCGATGCCGTCGCGCGCTACGCCGCGCGCTGGAGCGAGACGTTCGGAAGTGCCTGGCCTTCCGGCTGAGTTAGAAGCAGCTTAGTCTCAAAAATCCATTGAGGCCGTTCGTGCTAAGGTATCGAAGCATGAATGGCCGAATATTATCCGAGCCACGAACCATCTTCGCCCTTCTATACATCAGGGCGAACGGGTTTTCGAAACCGCTTCTTAGACACGCACTTTATGCGTTTGCCGCCACCGCAGCGCGCACGGCACTTTTCTGGTGCGGGGCGGCCAGCGCCGCTACATCGCGCACGTCGCCGGCATTTTCCAAGCCGGTGATGGCGGCGAACAACCGCTCGACGGTCTCGCCGGGCAGCGCGCGCAGCGCGCAATTGACGAACTTTTCCCTGAGCAACCCGGGCGGCAGCGGGTTCGCCGAGGTGCGCCCGAACGGCTGGTCGACTTTCTGCGTGAGTACCTTGCCGTCCTTCAGCGTGACCGTGACTTCCGCGCCGAAGTGGTTGTCGGCCGGAAACTGTTCTGTCGTATAAGCGGCGGCGTGAATGCGCGGCAACAGCTTGCGGATCGCCGGGTCGCGGTAGGCGTCGCCTTCGAACTGGTCGATCATGACCTTGCCGTCGGTCAGCGCGCGCGCAAGACAGTACTGCACGCTGAACTTCGCGTCGAAAGTGCTTTGCGGATCGGGACGGTTGGTGTGCTCGAGCCGCCGCGCATGCGTCCACGAATCGACGCGCTCGACATCATTGGGCTTGATTTTGTGCTCGCGCAGCAGAAGCAGCATAGCGTCGATTGCCGGGTGAGTGCTGCCGCAGCACGGGTACTGCTTGATCGCAATGCCCGGATCGACCACATCGAACGGATTGCCCCACGCCGGCAGTATCTTCGCTGCGTCGTAATTGCCGGTGCCGTTGAATACTTCGAAGAAACCCTGCTTGTGCTCGAACGCCGTCTGATTGGCCGTGAAACCTTCGCGCGCGAGCAGCGCGGCGAAGAGGCCGCTGCGCGCGCAGTGGCCGATGTGCATCGGCTTGGTCATGGTGCCGAAATTCGCCTTGATACCCGCGGCGAGCGATGCCGCGATCGCGAGAGTTGTCGCGGTTTTGTCGGCATCCAGGCGCAAGAGGTGCGAGCACGCGGCGGCGGTGCCGAAGACACCCAGCGTCGTCGTCGGGTGCCAGCCGTGGGTATAATGAAAAAAATTCACGGCGAGCGCGATTTTGCATTCGGTCTCGAACCCCGCAACATAGGCCGCGATAAAGTCGCGCCCGCTCGCGCCATGTTCTTCGCTGAGCGCGAACAGCGCGGGCACGATAGGCGCCGACGGATGGCCGCCCAGCGTGTTGTTGCAGTCGTCGAAATCCAGCGCGTGCGAAGCGGTGCCGTTGATGAGCGCCGCATCCAGCGCGCTCACGCGCTGACCGCCGCCGAAGACGAGCGCGGGTCCGGGCGCCGAGCCCAGCGCGCGCGCGACGATCGTTGCCGACGGGTCGCTGCTGCCCGCCAGCGTCACGCCGACCGTGTCGAGTATGCCGACCTTCGCCCAGTGGATGGCGGCGGGCGGCAGACCGTCGTAATGCAGTGCGGTGATGCGTTGCGCGAGTTCGAATGCTATTGCCATATCACACCTCGAAAAAAAAAGCTTTCACCGCAAAGGACGCGTAGGACGCAAAGGAAAGCAAGAGCAAGCTTGACCGCAGATAAACACAGATAAACGCAGATCAGAACTACGATTCAAATGCTCTTCCCGATTCAATCGTATTTGTTTTCCTTCGCGACCTTCGCGTACCCCTCAAGGGGGTATTGAAAAGAATCCTTTGCGGTTCAAGATTTGCAGTTTACTCCGCCTTTATACCGGTTTCGGCGATGGTCGGCAGATCGGGCACCGCCTTCGAGCGTCGTGCCGTGCTGATCGCC
>JANNPG010000612.1:0-2181 GCA_031399805.1 Betaproteobacteria bacterium
CCGCCCACCGCCTTGCCGTCAAGTGACGTTCCGCGCACGCCGCGGTCGATCTCGCGCATAGCCGCGTCGTTCACCGGCGCGAATGACGCGGGCTCGAGGTTCACTTCGCGCAGTTTGTCGAGCAGGTTGAAGTGATGAACGTCCACCTTCGGACGCTTGGCCATGTCTTTCCCGTTGAGGTAACGGTCTATGCTGTCGGCGGCAACCGAGCCCTGCCCGATCACCGTGGTGAGCAGATGCGGGCGGATGATATCGCCGCATACGAAAACACCCTGCTGGTTGGGTATCTGATAAAACTTGTCGGCGGCGATCAGGCCCTTGCCGTTGTCCAACGCCTCGAAGCCGGTGAAATTGCCCGACTGGCCGATGGCGGACACGATGAGGTCGGCCTCGAGATCCATCTCGCTGCCCGCTTTCTCGACCGGCTTGCCGCTCGTGTAGTCGAGCTCGATTACGCGCAGCGCCTTCGCGCGTCCGGTCGCATCGTCCAGTATGACCTTGAGCGGCAGCAGGCTGCCGCGAATTTTCACGCCTTCACGCTGGGCGTCCTCGATCTCGTGCTTGGCCGCGTTCATTTGCTCGATCGGCTGCATCGAGATCAGCATCACCTCAGCGCCTTCGCGCGCCGCCATGGTGGACACGTCGTGCGCCGTATGTCCCATGACGACAAACTCCGGACGCTCGCTGTCCTGCATGTTCTTCACGTACCCCAGCCGGCGCGCCACCGACACGACGTCGACCGAGGTATCGCCGCCGCCGACCACCACCACCCGCCCGGCCACCGATTGCAGCCGGCCCTGATTGAACGCCTCGAGAAACGCCACACCGCTGATGCAGTTAGGCGCGTCCGCTCCGGGCACGGGAAGGCCGCGGCCCGACTTGCAGCCGATCGCAAACAGCACGGCGTCGTATTGCGCCTGAATGTCCCGCAGCGGAATATCGGTGCCGATGCGCGTATTAGTCTTGACCGCGACGCCCATGGCGGTGATGCGGTCGATCTCGCCGTTGAGGTGCTTGCGCGGCAGGCGGTAGCCGGGCACGCCGTACTTGGCCATACCGCCGAGTTCGGCATGGTCGTCGAAGAGCGTCACGCCATGGCCCTTCAGGCGCAATTGATAAGCCGCGGACAGTCCCGCGGGACCGCCGCCGATGATCGCGACCCGCTTGCCGCTGTCAGGCCCCGCCTGAAAAGAAAAATTCTGCGCCAGAGCGTAATCGCCGATGTATTGTTCGACGGCGTTGATACCGACAAAGTCTTCGACCACGTTGCGATTGCAGCCAATCTGGCAGGGCGCCGGGCATACCCGTCCCATCATCGACGGAAAAGGATTGGCCGCAGTCGAGCGGCGGAACGCATACTCCTGCATGCTCGTGCCTGCGGGCGGCTTCTCAATGCCGCGCACGATATTCAGCCAGCCGCGGATATCTTCGCCCGACGGGCAACTTGCCTGGCAGGGCGGCGTCTTATGCACATAGGTCGGGCATTTATCCGTCGCGTCGGCGCTGAAGATCTGCTCCTGCGGCGAGCGCCATGCATGATCGCCGTCCTTGAACCTGCGGAAAGTGTGGGTGCTTTTCGCGTCCGGCTTATTGGCGGGGGCTGACATATCTATCTCCGGTTAAATCATGTTTTTACGTTCAGCACGATGGCGGTGCTCACCAGGCCGTGCACGCTGCCGATCATGTCCATCGGGTGCTTGTAATACGGCAGCACCTTGGTGAACTGACTTTTGCAGATGGCGCAGATCGCGGCCATATAATTGACGCCGTGCTCGTCCACCACCTGCTGCAGCGCCTGCATGCGCGGCAACGCGCCTTTGACGCGCAACTCGACGAGATCGTCGGTCAACAGCCCGCCGCCGCCGCCGCAACAAAAAGTGCTTTCATGTATGGTGTCCGCGGCCATGTCGTGAAAGCGGTTGACGCAGGCCTTGATGATCGCGCGCGGAATCGAGAACTGCCCGCCCGGCTTGTCGCCCATGCGCGACGCGCGCGCGACGTTGCACGAATCGTGGAAGGTCACGATCTTGTCGTCGTTCGCGCTCTTGTCGAACGTGATGGCGCCGCGTTCGATGAGGTCGTGCGTCACCTCGCAGATGTGCTGCGGCACCGGATAAGCCGGGTCGAGAAAATCGAACGGCCCGATCAGCGTGTTCCAGAAGCTGTAGGCGACGCGCCACG
>JANNPG010000624.1:0-6324 GCA_031399805.1 Betaproteobacteria bacterium
CGTGTGCCATGCCGCCGGGGTCGCGAATGCGCCGAAGTTCGGCGACAAGGCGGCGTGGACGCCGCTGATCGCCAAAGGCCAGCATGTGCTGACCGGCGACGCGTGGGTCGGCGTGCGCGCGATGCCGCCCAGGGGTGGCAATATCGACCTGGCGCTCGACGAATTCGCGCGGGCCGCCGCCTTCATGGCGCGCGCCGCGGGCGGAAACTGGCAGGACCCCGACGCCAAAATGCTCGCCCGGATTCGGGCCGAAGCGGACAAGCGCAACGAGGCGATGGAAAAGAAGAAGTAACGGGCGATGAACGTGCTCTGAACCGGATTATTCGGATTTTGGAAGGTATTCCGGCTCTGACCCTTGTCAACCTTGTCTTCCCGGGGTCGCGACAACTTCGCTACAGCTTGATTCCCAGCAGCTTCGCCGCATTGCCGCTGAGGATTGCGGCCTTCTGCTTGTCCGAGAGGCTTTTCGTCGCCATGATGTGATCGACCGGATGTTCGTTCCACGGAATCGGGTGGTCGGTGCCGATGACGACCTGAGAAGCGCCGATCTGCGCGACGAGATGGCGCAGCGCTTCCGGCGTGAAAACGAGCGAGTCGAAATAAATCTGGTTCAGATATTCGGTCGGCTTCTTCTTGAGCACGACGTCCGGATTGCAGCCTTGCGGAGAAATGAAGCAGCCGTAGTCCAAACGCGGCGCGTACGAGCCCAGGTAGCCGCCGCCGTGCGCGGCACAGACTTTCAAGCGCGGAAATTTATCGAACGTGCCTTCGAAGATCAGGTGCGCGAGCGCGATCGTGGTGTCGAGCGGATTGCCGATCACGTTGGAAAGCCACCCGTTGCCCTTGAAGCGCTTGGTGAGTTCTGGCGTGCTTTGCGGGTGGATGAAGAGCGTCACGTCGAGTTCCTGGGCTTTCGCCCACACCGGATGAAATTTTGGATCGACGAATTCTGCGCCCGCCACGCTGCCGCCGATGGCCGCGCCCTTCAACCCGTATTTGCGCACCGCATCCTCGAGCTGCCGCACGGCGAGGTCCGGAAACTGCAGGGCGAGCGACGCGAACGCGACGAGCCGGCGCGGCTCTTTCGCGCACAGTTCGGCGAGCTTCTCGTTTTGCACCTTGATGATTTGCGTGACGAGGTCGCGCTCCTTGCCATACCACCATGGATTGATGCTGAGCACTTCCATGTCGATGCCCTGCGCGTCCATGGCGGCGAGCCGCTCGTCGAGCACGACGTCGAACTCTTTCGAGCCTTTGGTCGGCGGGTAGATTGCTTTCGCCTCGTCGGCGGGCAGCAGCGCCAGCGCCTCGGCAATCAGGCAATGCGCGTGCACGTCGATCGTCCTGATGCGTTTGCCCTTGATCATCACGGGCAGCCGGCTGGCGCTCGATTTTGCCGGTTTTCGCGCAGGCGCGCGCGCGCGCGCGCGTGCCGGTGCCGCGTCGAGCAGGCCGCAGCCCGTGAATATCACGCTCGCCGCTGCCGCGTCCTGAATGAAGTGCTCGCTTGTGACCATCGTTTCTCCTTGAATGAAATTCAGCTTCGCGGCCTGCTGGCGGCCGTCGATTCGTATTTGCTGCGGAACGCATTATTGCATACAGAAACGAGGGGAGCGGAGCGCGGAGCCGGGGACCGATGTGAAAATCACCGCGCGCAGCGGAATAATTTCAGCGAAAAAATAATCGAGCCTGAACTTTTTGATTTATGCCGCCGGCGCGCGTGGATGTGGCTTGGCGCTCCCGCTCAGATCACGATGGGATCCCGACCCCCGACCGATTCCAATACAGCGAGCGCCTTATCGATCACGAAAAAATTGCAGGAACCAATGGTTTCAGCTCAACCGGTCCTCGTTCGTCATTTAGTACGACGATCTTCCTCCATCTGCCGCGATCGTCGTCCCCGTGATCATCCGCGATTCGTCGCTTGCCAGGAACAGCCCGACGTTCGCGATGTCCTCCGGCCGCCCGACCCATAGCGGGTATTCATTCAGTCGCCCCGTCATGTCCTGGCGGTCGACCACAGCCCCGGGCTTGCCCGGTGTGCCGTAGCGCTGGATGCTGAGCTCGGTCAGGATGCGGCCGGCGCAGATCGCATTGGCGCGGATGTTCTGCTTCACGTAAGCGCCGGCGAGCGCGCGCGTGAACGAGAGTATTCCCCCCTTGGCAGCCGAGTAGATGTGCCCGGGTGCTGCGCCGCGCAGCGCGGCGCCCGAGGACATATTGACGATCGTCCCGCCGCCCGCCTTGATGATTTCCGGGATGACGTGCCGGCAGCACAGCAGCGTGCCCCTGAAGTCGACCATCATCGTGAAGTTCCATACTTTCTCGAAATCGACATCGGTGATGTGGCTGTCGATCGGCAGCGCACCGCCGGCGCAGTTGTAGAGGACATCGATCTTGCCGAAGCGCTTGACGGTTGCCGCCACCGCGGCCTTGACGCTCTCTTCCCTGGTGACGTCGGTGGGGACGAAGTATGCCTCGCCGCCCGCGTCCTTGACCGTCTGCTCGGTGATCCTGCCGGTCTCTTCGTTAATTTCCGCGATCGCGACCTGCGCGCCTTCGCGCGCGAAGATCTTCGCTGCCGCTTTCGCGATGCCGGCGCCGGCGCCGGTGATGAATGCAGTCCTGCCTTCTAGCCTGCCCAATTTTTTCTCCTTGTGTTGAGAGGTGGATCAGTCTATCGGTAAATCAGCGCCGCGATAACGAACCTGCCGGGAGTGCGGAAGAAGGATTGAGGATCGAAGAAAAACATTAATCATTCCGCACTCCTCGCGCATTCAACGGCGCTTACTCAACTTTTACTCCGACTTGCTTGATGAGCCTGGCGAATTTCTCAGCATCCGCCTTGATGATGCGCCGGAAGTCCTCCGGCGTGCTGGCGAGGAGTTCGGGCGTCGCCGGGTCGAAGCCCTGCGTGTCGAACTGCGCCTTGATCTCCGGCAGGTTGAGGATGCGCGTGATCTCGCCATGCAGCTTTTTCACGATCGGCGGCGGCGTGCGGCCGGGCAGGAACACGCCGAACCAGGTACTCCACTCGTAACCCGGCACGCCGGCCTCGATCATCGTCGGCACGTCGGGTGCGACCGGCGCGCGGCTCTTCATCGTTACCGCGAGCGCGCGGATCCGGCCCGTTTTCACGTGCGGCATCGCCGGCGGAATGCCGGGCAGCATGAGCTGCATCTGCCCGCTCAGCACGTCCGTCAGCGCCTGCGGCACACCCTTGTAGGCGACGTGCACGAGCTTTATGCCGGTCATGATGTTCAGCAGTTCGCCGGCCAGATGGTTCGAGCTGCCGATCCCCGGCGACGAGAAATTGAGCTGGCCGGGCTTGGTCTGGGCGTAGTCGATGAGTTCCTTCACGGTTTTTGCCGGCACAGACAGGTTGCTGACCAGCATAAGCGACGTGTAATTGGTTATCTTGACCGGGATGAAATCCTTGTCGGAATCGTACGGCACCTTATAGAGGCTCGGGTTGACCGCAAAAGACACCGACTGCACGAGGATGTTGTGGCCATCCGGCGTCGCACGCGCGGCGACGTCCTGACCGACGATGCCGTTGCCCCCCGCCCGGTTGTCCACCACGACCTGTTGGCCCCAGTTGTCGGTGATCTTTTGCGCGAAAGTCCGCGCGATAATGTCGGTCGGTCCGCCCGGCGGGAACGCGACGATGATGCGGATCGGCTTGTGCGGGTAGTCCTGGGCGAATAGCGGAGGGCAAACCGCGGCAAAAGAGGCGCTGAGAAGCAGGCAGCAGTATCGCACTTGCATGGGGAATCCTTTCGCGAGAGGAGTAAGCCCGGAATCACTTCGCTGAAAACCGTTGTGCGGCAGCACGGAATCTAAGGCGGGCGGGAGGGGAAGTCAATGAACGCACGCCGATCCCGTTGATTCCATTCGCGGGGGCGGCGTTCCCGTCACCGCCTTATTTCAGCCCCAGAGCGCGGTCGAGCGGGACGAGTCCCGCTCCGCGGCCGGCAAGGTTGAGCATCAGCGCGGCCCATGAAAGGTGGGTGGGCCAGGCGTCGGGGTAGACGAAGATATGGATGACCGCGGTCATGCCGAGAAATGCGAGCGCGGAGAGCCGCGTAAAGAGACCCAGCACCAGCAAGAGGGGAAAGAAATGCTCGGCATAGGCCGCCATGTGCGCGGCAAACGTGCGGCCCGCCGCGCACGCGTCGAGAAACGCGCGACGGCTCACGTCGGCCACGCGGCTGAATTGAGGCTCCATTTCCGACTATTGCATCGCGCCGGAGGCTTGGTTATGCTGGCGGCCGGGAAAATGGAACGCGCCACGCGCCGACCGGTATCCGGGGAATCAAAACAATGGAGGAGTTCATCATGATGCAGAGTGCGCAGTCGCGCTTTTCCGTTATACGCAATATCGTCCTCGCACTGACCGGCTGTGCGGTCGTCGCCGGCTGCCAGTCCATGGGGGACTCGGTCGCGCTGGATCCTGACAACACATCGTACAAGCGCATGGTGACGCAGGGCAAGGCGACGAAGATCCTCGTCGAGAACATTTACGACTGCCCGCGCCACGACCCCAAGATGAACATCCGTAAAAGTGCGGTTGGCCAGATCACCGCCACCGATGGCACCGTCATCACGGTGCCGGCAGAGACCGCCGCACAGAAAGGGCTGGGCCCGAAGAGCTACGACCTCTACAACGAATGCAACCAGATCAGGCCGGCTAACGCGGCCGAAGTCTCGACCGCCAATGTGCCGGTCATCGAGGTCGATGCCGATGGAGAAGTCATCACCGGCTACATCGTCGCCGACAACTATTACGAGATGTACGTGAACGGCAAGCTGGTGTCGGTGGACAGCGCGCCGTACACGCCGTTCAACTCGGCCATCGTCAAGTTCAAGGTCAAGCGGCCCTACACGCTGGCGTTCCTGGTGGTCGACTGGGATGAACACCTCGGCCTCGGCATGGAGCAGTTTCCGGTGCCGGTCACGGCCACCACCACCCAGTGGTATCCGGGTGACGGCGGGCTGATCGCGCGCTTTTCGGACGGCACGATCACGGACGGCTCGTGGAAAGTGCAGACCTTCTTCATCGGGCCGTTGATGGATCCGAAGGAAGTCGTCGAGCGCGGCAACGTCCACGACACACCTCGCCTCGGCGGGCGCACGCATCCCTTTGCCCGGAAGCCCGACTGCCAGGACAAATGCTACGCGGTGCACTACCCGATCCCGGCGAACTGGCAGTCGCCCCGGTTCAACGACACGAACTGGCCGCGTGCATGGGAGTTCACTGATCAGGAAATCGGGGTAACGAACCTGCCGGCTTACACGCGCTACCCCGAGCTTTTCGGCGACGCGCGCTGGATCTGGTCGCAGAATCTGGTGCTCGACAACGTCGTCATCGCGCGCAAGACGGTGCGCTGATACCTGAAGTGCCGGCCGCGCCCGGCGCAAGCGACGCCGGCGCGTGAAGGTGTCCTTGATCGAGCCGCCGCGTATTCCAGCGTCAGGCGGGCAGCGGAGCGGTTCGAACGTAACGTCTGAGCACGAGACGCAGCCCGTCACTTAACTGCGGCAGGAGTTTTTGCGCCCACGGCGTGGATGACGCTTCTTTCCAGGCCGCCGACTCGCAGACTGCGGGCGAAGTCAGGTGGTAGGTCGCGACGTACTTGAGGCCGGCGCCGTAGGCGGTCGCGGCGGCGACTTCGGGCGGCGTGAAAGGAAACGCGAGGTTGCCGGCGGTCGACAGCCGCCCCGGAAACCCGTGATGCAGCAGATATTGCTTGGTAACGGTGGCGACCGCGCGCGCCTCCTCGGCCGTATCCGCGATGCATTCGCACATGAAGAAAATCTCGCGTGGCAGCGGGTCGGGCGCGGCCGGCCACGGGAAGACGGCATCGACGCCATACACGCGCCAGATGATCTGGTACGGCTTGTCCGGGCGCGGCGGCGTAAGCTCGCGCACGATCTTCTCCACACCGGCCGTGATCGATTTCGCGTTCGCGATCACACGCGGGTCGGCGGAGCCGGCTAGCAATATCGCGCGCTCGCCGACGCGCATCGCGCCTTCGATCTTGACCGTGAGCTGGGCGGCGGGCTCCCAGCGCGAGCCGGACACGCGCGTGCGGTGTTCGTCGACGACTTCGTAACGCGCGTCTTTGGTGTGCAGCGTGCCTTCTGGCTCGCGCACGGCATACGGATCGGCCTGCTCGTAAAGGCTGTGCGCGGCGACCGACATGGGCGTCGCGTGACGCGTCGGATTCATGCTGTCGACCGTGAAGCTGTCGCCCTCCAGCGTGCCGATAATGGTGCCGCGCCGGCGCTGCCGGCGGTGCCGATCAGAAGAGGAATATTCAG
>JANNPG010000004.1:0-4322 GCA_031399805.1 Betaproteobacteria bacterium
GCCGCCGGTTTTTTTCAGCAGCGGCTCGCCGCGCGCGGTTTTCAATCCATCACCAACAGCGATGCGGACATCGATGAACTCGTGCTGCCGGCGATTGAGCACGTCAAACGCAACCAACTCGACGCGGCAGCAGGGCTCCTGCAAACCGCGCTGGTCAGGCTCAACGACGACGGTGCGGCAGACGTGATCCTCGCGTGCACCGAGACACCCGTGGTGCTCGACCGGCTGTCGCCGCAAACTGCCGCGCAATGCGTCGACGCCACGCGCGCGCTGGCCAAGGCGTGCGTCAAGTGGTGGGCTGAAAAGCAGGATTGAGGAGCGGGGAGAGCAAAGCGAGGGGCCGAGGATTGAGGGAAAACAAAAATCTAAATCGAAGCGCAACTCAAACCTCAGTTCTCGTTCCTCAATCCTGAATCCTGAATTGCCGCGGCGCCGTGAGATTTTCCGGGCGCAGGATGTCATCGAGCTCATCTTTGCTGAGCAATTTTTTTTCCAGCACCAGCGCATAAACGCTTTTGCCGCTCGCGAGTGCCTCCTGCGCAACGGCAGTCGCATTCGTATAGCCGATGTGCGGATTGAGCGCGGTGACGATGCCGATCGAATGCTCGACGAGCCCGCGCAGATGCGCGGTATTTGCGGAGATGCCATTGACGCAGCGCCCGGCGAGCGTGATGCACCCGTTGCACAAATGTTTGAGGCTCTTAAAGAGGCTGTGCGCAATGATCGGCTCGAATGCGTTCAACTGCAGTTGCCCCGCCTCAGCCGCAAAACTCACCGTCACATCATTGCCGATAACCTCGAACGCAATCTGGTTTACGACTTCGGGTATCACGGGATTGACCTTGCCGGGCATGATGGATGAGCCCGCCTGCATCGGCGGCAGATTGATTTCACCGAGACCCGCGCGCGGTCCGGACGAAAGCAGGCGCAGGTCATTGCAGGTTTTCGACAATTTCACGGCGACTCGCTTCAGCACGCCCGATACCTGCACAAAGGCGCCACAGTCCTGCGTTGCTTCGATCAGGTTGCCGGCAGTCTTCAACTTGATGCCGGTGATGTCGGACAAGTTGCGGCACACCAGCCGCGCGTAGTCCGGATGCGCGTTGATGCCGGTGCCGATCGCAGTCGCACCGAGATTGATTTCGTGTATCAGCAGGCACGCTTCGCGCAGGCGCTCTTCGTCTTCACCGAGCATCACTGCGTAAGTGCTGAATTCCTGGCCGAGGGTCATCGGCACGGCGTCCTGCAACTGCGTGCGCCCCATCTTGAGCACCTGCGCAAACTCGCGCGCTTTCACTTCGAACGCCGCGCGTAATTCCGCCATCGCATTGACCAGCCGCTGGATGCCGAAATGCAGCGCGACCTTGACCGCAGTCGGATAAACATCGTTGGTGCTCTGGCTCATGTTGACGTGCTCGAGCGGATGCAGGTATTGGTACTCACCTTTTTTGCGCCCCATCAATTCGAGGCCGCGATTGGCCACGACCTCGTTGGCATTCATATTGGTGGACGTGCCGGCCCCGCCCTGGATGACATCGACCACGAATTCATCGAGCAGGCCGCCGGCGCGGATTTCCTCGCATGCCTTGCCGATCGCCGCGGTTTTTTCGTCGTCGAGCAGTTTCAATTCGTTATTGGTCAGCGCTGCCGCCTGTTTGATGCAGGCGAGCGCGACGATAAGGTCCGGATAAATCGAAATCGGCGTGCCGGTGATTTCGAAGTTTTCGAGCGCACGCAGGGTATGCACGCCATAGTACGCGGAGGCGGAAACAACGCGGTCGCCGAGCAAATCGTGTTCGATGCGGGTGGTCGGGGCGGACATCGCAATTCTCCAATCTTAAGAGCGCCTGACAATAATGAAACGCACGCGCCGCGCCCGGCAAGTTTGGGCGCTATTTCAGCACCGCACCAGCTCCGGGCGCAGCGTGCACCAAAGCATCGCGACCAGCGCAGGGCTAATACCGCCCCCTTTATGAATCATGATGTTATGGCGATACCCGGAATGGCACGGCGATTGCTGGTAGTTCGCTGATATTGTGCGGAAAGTTTTCGCCGATGAGAAACGACAATACTGGACAAGCCCAAACTGTTGGGCTAGATTGTTCCCCTCAATGCGGGATTTGACTGATTGCATTGACAAAAATTCGATTCAAAATCAGATAATCTGGAGAGACACATGAACCATATTTCCAAACTGTTACTGGCCCTGTTCGCAAGCGCGCTGTGCGCAGCACCTGCGGTCGCGCAGGAAGGCACGTTGAAGAAGATCAAGGACACCGGCGCCATCACCATCGGCCATCGCGATGCTTCGATTCCGTTCTCGTATCTCGACGACAAACAGCAGCCGGTCGGATTTGCGATGGATCTGTGCGCGAAGATCGTCGACGCGGTCAAGGCCGACCTGAAAATGCCCAAACTCGAGGTCAAATACCAACTGGTGACCTCGGCCAACCGGATTCCGCTGATCGCCAACGGCACGGTCGATCTCGAGTGCGGCTCGACGACCAACAACGTCGCACGCCAAAAGGAGGTTTCCTTCGCCATCACCCATTTCCTGACCGCGAATCGCTACGTGACCAAGAAAGCGTCGGGCATCAAGTCCATCGACGACCTCAAGGGCAAGACCATCGTGTCGACTTCGGGCACCACGAACATCAAGCAGGCGACCGACCTCAATGTCGCCAAAAACATGGGCATGAACATTATCCCCGCGAACGGTCATCCGGAAGCGATGCAGATGGTCGAAACGGGTCGCGCGGTTGCTTTCGTGATGGACGATATTCTCCTGTATACGCTGGTGGCGTCGTCGCGCACACCGGACGATTATGTGATTTCGTCCGATGCGCTGTCCCTGCCCGAGCCGTACGGCATCATGATGCGCAAGGACGATCCGGCGTTCAAAAAAGTCGTGGACGGCGCGATGACCACGGTCTACAAGAGCGGCGAGATCAACAAGATCTATGCGAAATGGTTCACGGGCCCGACCCCGCCCAAAGGCATGAACTACAACGTGCCGATGTCGGCGCAATTCAAGAACCTGATCGCGAATCCGACTGACTCGGGCGATCCCACCGTCTACAAGTAACAAACCGCGTATCGCACGGGGGACTGGGGAGTCCCCCGTTTTATTTGTAGCCCCTGACAGAATGAAACATGTGCGAGTTTCATTCTGTCAGGGGCGCATAGGGAGGGTCGAGCGTGAAGTATGACTGGCAGTGGAGCATCTTTAGCCAGACCGCCGCGGACGGCTCTGGGACCTGGCTCCACTATCTGTTCGGCGGCCTGATCTGGACGCTGGTCACCGCGCTTGCGGCGTGGGTGCTCGCACTGTCGATCGGTTCGGTGGTCGGCACGCTGCGCACCACACCCCTCGTATGGGTTGTCCGTCTGGGCAACGCCTACGTGGAACTCTTCCGCAATGTTCCGCTGCTCGTGCAGATGTTTCTCTGGTTCTTCGTCTTGCCCGAATTGCTGCCCAAGCAGATCGGCGACGCGATCAAGCAGATGCCGCCGCCGTGGGGATCCTATGTACCGGCGGTGCTGTGCCTGGGAATTTACACCTCGGTGCGCGTTGCCGAGCAGGTGAAAGCGGGCATCCAGTCGCTGCCGCGCGGACAATTGATGGCGGGCACCGCGTTGGGGCTCACCCTGCCGCAAACCTACCGCTACGTGCTGCTGCCGATGGCATTTCGCATTCTGATGCCGCCGCTGACCTCGGAATTCCTGAACATCATCAAGAATTCATCGGTGGCGCTGACGATTGGGCTCCTTGAGTTGACCGGGCGCGCGCGCGCCATGCAGGAATTTTCCTTCAAGGTGTTCGAAGCGTTTTCCGCGGCGACCGTGATCTACCTGATCACGAATCTCGTGATCGTGCTGCTCATGCGCAAGCTCGAAAATAAAATCCGCGTGCCGGGTTTTATCGCGAGCGCCAGTCAGATCACGCCCGGGCACTAAGAGTGCCTAACCTAATGAAACACGTGTGCGTTGCAGCCAGAATTGGTGATGGCAAGGCGCCCGGTGAAGGCAATAGTTATTCTATTGCCAAGACGAGCAACGCGGCGTCGCGTGGAGGGCAGAGCAGGTTCCAAGCGCTGTTTGCTTGGATGCGACCCCGCAGCGCGACAGGAAGCGCACCGAATCCACGCGACTCACTCGCACCTGCGCGGTCGCATCCCCGCAAACGGGGCCCCTGCTCCACGCTGCGGTGCGCCGCCGATTCTGGCTGCAACCCTTACGGGCTGGCACGAGTTTTGGCCTGGAGCCCCCGACTCACGGCGAAAGGATTTTGTTCTTGGGGCGGAGACGGGGGCCAAGTGGCG
>JANNPG010000041.1:0-2457 GCA_031399805.1 Betaproteobacteria bacterium
ATCGAGTGCGTTACGGAGTCTGGCTGATGCAGCCGGTAGCGCGAGCCACGGCGCGAGCAAAGTCAACTCATCGAGAGCGCTCCGGCATTGCCGGGTCAGCGCATGCGCCCACCACCGCGCGTCGCTCTCCAGCGCAGTAGCGGGGGCCAACTCCGGGCTGGCGGCCACCTCCGCCGCAGACGCCGCCAGCCGGGCCAGCCACGTTTGCGCCGCCGCGAGCGTGGCGGGCCGGGAATCGTAGGCAGTTTCCAGATCCTTCTGAAGTTGAGCGAGCTGCGGTGAAGCGGCGTCTCCCGCGGCGTCCATCAGGATTCTGAGGGTGTCGCTCAAGCCTTCAAACAATCGCGGCCCCAGAATTTTGTGATCGGGCAGCGCGAGCAGTCCCGGACGCAATGTCAGCAGATGGCCCGCGAGGTTTCCGCTATCCACCGACGAAATATAGAGAGGTGGCAGCGGTTGCAGCGATTGCGTGTCGTACCAGTTGTAGAAGTGACCCTCGTGCCGTTCGAGGGCTGCCATCGTCGCGAGTGCGTTCGCCGTGCGCTCAATGAGTTGTCCGGCCGGAATGTAGCCGAAGTCGTACGCGGACAGATTCGCGAGCAGTGAAAGCCCCATGTTGGTCGGGGAGGTACGATGCGCAACCACGGCAACCGGGTGCTCCTGATAGTTATCCGGTGGCAGCCCGTGATCTTCCGGCCCGACGAAGGTCTCGAAGAACGCCCACGTCTTGCGCGAAATTTTCTGCAGAAAAATAATCTGGTCGGCGGTCAGCCGTGCTTCGCGGCGGGCCAGCGGCCGGCTGATCCACCAGGTGATGGCGGGCGCGGCTATCCATAAGAACAAAATCGGTCCCGCCACTGTCAGCGTGGCCGGCATTGATGCCGCCAGATAGCCTGCCGCGGCGATCGATATTACAGGTGTTATCCACATCGATTGGCAGCCGGCGATGAGGCTCACGCGATCATCGCGATCCGGTTCGCCCGATGGACTCCATTCCAGCAGCCGCGTTTTGGTGACCACTATCCGCCAGTTCGTGCGTATGATCGCGTCCAGGCTGAAGTATGCCTCGTAGGGCAGACAGGCAAGCGTAAGTACGGCCTGCGCGAAGTGCCCGCCCGCGGAGCGCAATGCCGCGGCGAGATGCTGACTGAGCAGCACGTCATCCGGCTTGCGCAAGAGGTCAAGAATTGAGGCAATCAAGGGCGGAATCAGGCTGATGCCGATCACCACCAGGGTCCAGAACCAGGCCGGTGACAAAACGGTCCAGCCCAGCAGCAACAGGAGTGTCAATGCCGCGGGTAGCAGACTGCGCCGCAGGTTATCGAAGATTTTCCATTGGGACAGTACCGAGAGCGGATTGCGGTGACGGCTGGCGCTGGCGCCGGCGCGGTCGCCGGGCACGCGCGGCAGCACCCACGATGCAATCTGCCAATCCCCGCGTATCCAGCGGTGACGGCGGCTTACGTCCGCGTTGTAGCGGGACGGGTATTCCTCGTACAACTGCACATCGCTCAACAGTGCGGCCCGTGCATAACAGCCTTCCAGCAGGTCGTGACTGAGTATCCGGTTTTCAGGGAAGCGTGCCTTGAGCGCCCGCTCGAACGCATCGACGTCATAAATGCCTTTGCCGATGAACGAGCCCTCGCCGAACAAATCCTGGTAAACATCGGAGACGGCGCGCGTATACGGGTCGATGCCGGGCTCGGCTCCGAACAGTCGCGCATACCGCGACCGGTTCGTGCCTGGCAGGCTCACCGCCACGCGCGGCTGCATGATGCTATAGCCCGCGGTCACCACTTGCCGCTCTTCGTCGAAGTGCGCACGATTCAGCGGGTGCGCCATGGCGCCCACAAACTGCCACGCCGAATCGCGCGGTAATTGCGTGTCCGTGTCCAGCGTGATCACGTACTTTACGTTGGATAACACGTCAGTCGTGCCGACGATCAGCGAGAAACATTCCTGCCCGCCGCCGCGCAGCAGCGCATTCAATTCCGCCAGCTTCCCGCGTTTACGCTCGTAACCCATCCACAGCCGCTCCTGGGGATTCCAGCGGCGCGGGCGATGGAAGAGGAAAAAAGAATCGCTGTCGACGCCGCTTTTGGCGCCCCCATATTTTTCATTCAGTTCTTCGATCCGGTTCCTGGCCAGCAGCAACAGCGGTTCGTCTTCCGGCAGAGTTTCGTCGTGCGCATCGCGAAAATCAGTCAAGAGGCCGAAGTGCAGGTTGGCGTCCCGGTTGGCCAGGAACCGGACTTCAAGCGCCTCGATCAGAGCCTCGACGTTTTGCGCGCTCATGAGCATGGTCGGGACCACAACCAGCGTGCGGCAGTCCGGCGGAATTCCCCTGGAGAAGTCCATGCGCGGCAGGAGATGCGGCGTCGCCAGCAAGGACACCACCCAGTTGACCAGCGCGATCGCCAGATGACTGGTGCACAAGGCCGAGAGAGCGCCAATCAG
>JANNPG010000048.1:0-8739 GCA_031399805.1 Betaproteobacteria bacterium
CAATTTTTTAGTAAAGATTAACGCCAACATCGGCAACTCGGCGGTGACTTCGAGCATCGGCGAAGAGGTTGAAAAGCTCACCTGGGCGATACGCTGGGGCGCCGACAACGTGATGGATCTGTCGACCGGCAAGCACATCCACGAAACCCGCGAATGGATCATCCGTAACTCGCCCGTGCCGATCGGCACGGTGCCGATCTATCAGGCGCTGGAAAAGGTCGACGGCAAGGCGGAGGAGCTCACTTTCGAGATTTTCCGCGACACGCTGATCGAGCAGGCCGAGCAGGGTGTCGACTACTTCACCATACATGCCGGCGTGCTGCTGCGCTATGTGCCGATGACGGCTTCGCGCATGACGGGCATCGTCTCGCGCGGCGGCTCGATCATGGCCAAGTGGTGTCTCGCGCACCACACGGAATCGTTTCTGTATACGCATTTCGAGGACATCTGCGACATCATGAAAGCGTACGACGTGTCGTTCTCGCTCGGCGACGGCCTGCGCCCGGGCTCGGGCTTTGATGCCAATGACGAAGCGCAGTTGGCCGAATTGAAAACACTCGGCGAGTTGACCGATGTCGCCTGGAAGCACGACGTGCAAGTCATGATTGAAGGGCCGGGCCACGTGCCTATGCACTTGATCAAGGAGAACATGGATCTGCAGTTGAAGTACTGCAAGGAGGCGCCGTTCTATACGCTGGGCCCGCTCACCACCGACATTGCGCCCGGCTACGATCACATCACAAGCGCGATCGGCGCGGCGATGATCGGCTGGTACGGCACTGCGATGCTGTGCTACGTGACGCCGAAGGAGCACCTCGGGCTGCCCGACAAGGACGACGTGAAAGACGGCATCATGGCGTACAAGATCGCGGCGCACGCGGCGGACCTCGCCAAGGGGCACCCCGGCGCGCAGATCCGCGACAATGCATTGTCAAAAGCGCGCTTCGAATTCCGCTGGGAAGACCAGTTCAATCTCGGGCTCGATCCCGACAAGGCGAAAGAGTTTCACGACGAGACGCTGCCGCAGGAGGGCGCGAAGCTCGCGCACTTCTGCTCGATGTGCGGCCCGCATTTCTGCTCCATGAAGATTACCCAGGACGTGCGTGATTACGCGGCCAAGCAGGGGATCGACGCGCAAACGGCGCTGGTGAAGGGCATGCAGGAGAAGGCGGTCGAATTTGTCAAGCAGGGTGCGGAGATTTATTCGAAAGTCTGAGGATTTTTTTGCGTTCGGTAAAAAACGGCCGCTTCCGCGGCCGTTTTTATTGGGCATGCTTACGCGGCGACGTTGAGGCCGACCACGATATTCGCCGCGATCCAGCGCTTAAGGCTTGCGGACAGATTAAACCCCGCGTCTTTTGTCGCGGCCTGTTGCAGAGCGTCGTCCAGCCGTTTACCTTGCATGATCGCGCCGAGAAAAGCGGATTCCCCGCCGGATAGCGCCGCCACCATGACGCGAAAGTGCGGCCGGTACACGACCACCTGGTCAGCGCCACTAGCGAGATCGACGGAAATTTCGCCGCGGTAGTCGTCTTGATGCACTTCCCAGATGCGGAAAATCGGATAAGACGATGCGAGGGTGGCGACGGCCGGATGCAACGTCAATGCAAGCCGCGGGTAATCGTCCTCTGGTATCGAGGCGAGGCTGCCCATGTCGAGCGCAGCGTGATCCCCCGCGTAGTGCGCGCGATGCGCCAGCCACTCGAGGCGCGCGACATCCGGCAGGTAAGGCAGCGATTGTGTGTGCAAAAATGCGCCGACAAAGTCCGCAAAGCGCTCCCCGATCTGGTTCAGATCGCCACTGCCCGACGGGCGTTCGCGCCAATACGCGCGCACGAGTCCCGCGAAGAATTCATTGCCGACGAGCTTGCGGATGATCGGGTAAGTGGCGGCGAGCGCGCCGCTCACATTGGCGATCACGTTGCCGCGATAAATCGCGAGTCGGTTCAACGCATGCGCGGGGTCGCCGGCGACGAGCGCCACCGCCTCGTCGCCGCGCGCGACATCCGCTAGCGCCGCGCTGAAACGCTGCTGCAGCGTGGCGAGATCAGACATGTGCCGCCAGCCGGGTTTCGACTTTGCGCGCCTCATCCAGCAGCACCTCGAGTGCGGGAATGTTGGTATCCCACTCGATCAGCGTGGGCAGCGCGCCAAACCGCCGGAGCGTGGCCGCGTAAAGCTCCCAAACCGGGTCGATGACGCGTGAGCCGTGGTCATCGATCAGGCAATCTTCGCTACGCGAATGACCGGCGAGATGAATTTCGCCGATGCATTCTGCCGGCAGCGCGGTCAGCGCGGCGAACGCATCAAAACCGTGGTTCACGGCATTCACGTACAGGTTATTGACGTCGAACAGGATGCCGCAGCCGCTGCGGCGCGCGAGCTCGGCGATGAATTCGAGTTCCGGAATATCCGAATCGCGATATTGCAGATAACTCGAAACATTCTCCACCAGAATGCCGCGGCCGAGCGTGGTCTGCACCTCATCGACGCGCGCGACCATCAGATCGAGTGCTTCGCGCGTATACGGCAACGGCAGCAAATCGTTGAAATGACGCTCGCCATACGCGCCCCAGCATAAATGCTCGGACACGAGCAGCGGGTCGACGCGTTTGACAAGGCGCTGCAGTTTGGCGAGATGATCTTCGCGCAAATGATCCGCCGAGCCGAGCGAGAGGCCGACGCCGTGCAGGCTCAGCGGGTAATCCCGCCGCACGTGTTCGAGCACATGCAGGTCGTAACCGCCGTCGCCGAAATAATTCTCACTATGCACTTCCAGCCAGCCGACGCGTGGCCGGCCGCCGAGGAAATGCCGGTAATGCGCGGCGCGTAAACCGATGCCCGCGAGCGAGTGCATGGTGTGTGGCTTAAGCATGGTGGTTCAATAGTCGGGTTGAAAAGCCGGGGCCTTACGGCGCACGCACGCTTATGCTACCAGTGTATGCGCAGCCCCGCGGCATCCGGCAGGCGCGCGGGAAAAAAAGCGCAGGCAATTGCGGCTACAATGACTCCCGATGGACATCATGTTTTGGCTCAAGGTGGTGATACTCGGCGTGGTCGAGGGGCTTACCGAGTTTCTGCCAATATCGAGCACCGGGCACCTGATCATCGTCGGCCAGCTGCTGGGATTCAACGACGAGAAAGGCAAGATTTTCGAGATCGTGATCCAGACCGGCGCGATGCTGGCGATCGTGTGGGAGTATCGGGTGAAATTCGCCGGGGTCATCGTCGGTCTCGCCAGCGACCGGCAGGCGCAAAAGTTCGCCGTGAATCTCGCCATCGCGTTTCTGCCGGCGGCCATACTGGGTCTTGCGTTCGGCAACTACATCAAGGCGGTGTTGTTCAAGCCGCTGCCGGTCGCGCTAGCGTTCATCGTCGGCGGGGTGATCATATTGTGGGCCGAGCGGCGCGCGCACGTTGTCACCGTGCAGTCGGTCGACGATATGTCATGGAAGGATGCGCTCAAAGTCGGGTGCGCGCAGGCGTTCGCGCTGATCCCGGGCACGTCGCGTTCCGGCGCGACCATCATCGGCGGGCTGCTGTTCGGGTTGTCGCGGCGCGCGGCCACCGAATTCTCGTTTTTCCTCGCCGTGCCGACGCTGATCGCGGCCGGCGCTTATGACCTCTTCAAGAATCGCGCGCTGTTCGATGCCTCGGATATCGGCGTGTTTGCGGTCGGCATGACGGTCTCGTTTGCCTCCGCATTTGTTTGTGTGCGCTGGCTGCTGCGCTATATCGCGACGCACGATTTCACGCTCTTCGCGTGGTACCGCATTGCGTTCGGTTTGGTTGTGCTGGCGACCGGTTATTTTGGCGTGGTGAGCTGGGAGGGTTGAAACGGTAATGGGTGATGGGCAATGGGGGATGGGTGTGAAGTGCTTTTGACCCATTGCTCATTACCCATTGCTCATTACCCATCGCCCATCACCCGCCTCAGCTCTGCGTCCATGGCAATCCGCCTGCGCGCCAGCCGCCGACGGTGTTGCGGCGGCCGCCCGCGTCGCGGTCGCCTTCGAAGCCCTCGAGTACGTTGTACGCGTCGCGATAGCCCGCCTGTGTCGCGACGGTGGCGGTTTCGTGCGAACGTCCGCCGCTGCGGCACAGGAACATCACGATCGCATCCGGCGGCACCTGCGCTTTAAGTTGCTCCAGAAAATTCGGATTGAGCAGCATGCCGGGATAGCTTTTCCACTCGATTTCGACGCTGCCGGGGACGCGTCCGACGAAATCGAGTTCGGCGCGGCTGCGCACATCGATGAGCCTGGCGCCGGGTTGATGTTGCAGTAATGCCTGCGCTTCAGCCGGCAACAGGGCGCCTTCGTAGGGCAGGCCCATTTGACGCCCGCGCTGTTGCGCTGTTTTAAGAATCTCTTCAATCCCAGCCATGGTCGGATCTCAAAATTGGTTTTAAAACCAAAATTCTACATCAATGCCGCGACGAACCAATCCGCACTATAAAGGTGCGCCATTTTTCGATTCGCACAATATCAGTGCAAATTCTATTCTTATGCCACCGGATTTGACTTATGGCACAATGCTTTCCCCGGTTTCGAGCTTGGCATATTTCGTGCTGAATCAGGCGTTCCGGAATATTCCGTTTTCAATAAACACGCTAAAAAGTTAGGAGAACACGATGGCGGTAGCCGATGTAATGAAGATGGTCAAAGACAACGAAGTCAAGTTTGTCGACTTCAGGTTTACAGACACGCGCGGCAAGGAGCAGCACGTGTCGGTTCCCGTCAAGGCGTTTAACGAAGAGAAATTCACCGAAGGCCATGCATTTGATGGCTCGTCGATCGCCGGCTGGAAAGGCATCGAAGCCTCGGACATGCTGTTGATGCCCGATCCGGATTCGGCGCGCATGGATCCGTTTACGGACGAGCCGGTGCTCAACATTTCGTGCGATGTGATCGAGCCATCCGACGGCAAGGGCTACGACCGCGATCCGCGCTCGATCGCCAAGCGCGGCGAAGCGTTTCTCAAATCGACCGGCCTCGGCGACACCGCCTACTTCGGTCCGGAACCCGAATTTTTCATATTTGATTCGGTCACCTGGAATGTCGACATGTCGGGCTGCGGGGTCAAGATCAAATCCGAGGAAGCGCCGTGGTCGTCGGGCGAAGAAATCGAAGGCGGCAATATGGCGCACCGCGCGCCGGTGAAGGGCGGCTATTTCCCGGTGCCGCCGGTCGACTCGCTGCAGGATATTCGCAATGCCATGTGTCTCGCGCTCGAGCAGCAGGGTGTTGAAGTCGAGGTGCACCATCACGAAGTGGCTGCCGCCGGCCAATGCGAAATCGGCACCAAGTTCGAAAAGCTGGTGAAGCGCGCGGACTGGCTGCAGATCCTCAAGTACACGGTGCACATGGTGGCCGCGTCCTACGGCAAGACCGCGACGTTCATGCCGAAGCCGGTTGTCGGCGACAACGGTTCGGGGATGCACGTGCACCAGTCGATCTGGAAAGGCGGCCAGAACCTGTTCGCGGGCAACGGCTATGCCGGCCTGTCCGAATTCGCGCTGTTCTATATCGGCGGCATCATCAAGCATGCCAAAGCGCTTAACGCGATTACCAATCCCGGCACCAATTCGTATAAACGGCTGGTGCCCGGTTTCGAAGCGCCGATCAATCTCGCCTACTCGGCGCGCAATCGCTCGGCGGCCTGCCGCATTCCGTACGTGACGAATCCGAAGGCGCGCCGCGTCGAAGTGCGTTTCCCGGATCCGACCGCCAATCCGTATCTGGCTTTTGCCGCGATGATGATGGCGGGGCTCGATGGCGTGCAGAACAAGATTCATCCTGGCGACCCGATCGACAAGAACCTGTACGATTTGCCGCCGTCGCAGGCGAAAAAAGTACCGAATGTGTGTTCGTCGCTCGAGATGGCGCTCGAGCATCTCGACAAGGACCGCGCTTTCCTGACCGCCGGCGGCGTGTTCTCCGACGACATGCTCGACGCGTACGTCGCACTGAAGATGGAAGAGGTCACGCGCTTCCGCATGACCACCCATCCCATCGAGTTCGACATGTATTACAGCTCGTAACAAGCTGACGGCGCGGGCCCACGACAAGGGCGGGGTTACTCCCCGCCCTGTCGCATTTTGCGCGTCCGTCAGCAGCCGGTTTGGATTGTAAGTCTCGCTTATCTGACATAGACTTGGCGCGACCGTTTGGTTTCGTGGAGTCAACCACAACCGATATCGCCCGTTGCAGTAGAGGCCGACCCAAGGATAGCTATGAGAACATGGTTTCTGCTACTTCTAGCATGCATGGCGCCGCTCGCGAGCGCGGAGATGTGGAAGTGCACCGATGCGGACGGCAACACGCGCTATACCAACGTGAAAGCCGACGCGAAAGGCTGCAAGGGGTTGAACCTCGATCCGATAAATACCGCTCCGGCGCCGGCCCGCCCGCAGCAAGCGCAGCAAAAGCCCGCGAACTTTCCGAGCGTCGATAACGATACGCAGCGAAGCCGCGACGCTGGACGCCGGAAAATCCTTGAACAGGAACTCGCGCAGGAACAGCAGCACCTCGATACGGCAAAAAAACAATTCGCCGAACAAAAGGACACGCGATTAGGCAGTGAAAAGAACTTTGCCCGCGTCGAGGAACGGTTGAGGCCTTTTGAAGCCAAAGTCAGGCTGCACGAAAACAACATCGAGAGCCTGCGCAAAGAGCTCGCCAACATCAAATAGCCACCCCGGCTTTTTGTAACCCGGAATGCGGGGCCTGGCAACAGCCTGCTTCGCGCTGTGGAAATCACAGCTGGTCCGGTTCTTGCTCTTTCTGATATTCCTTGATGTCTAAATGATGGCAGTAGCCGCATTAGCAGGACTCGATCTTCTCGCGACGGCGATCGTTATCGTCGATCGCGAGCTGATCGTGCGCTTCGTCAATCCGGCTGCGGAAAACCTGTTTGAGCTGAGCAGCAAGAGCTTTGTGGGAACTACGATTGCGGAAATATTCGAACACGACCGCGTGCTGGGGGCGGCGATCGACTATGCGTGCGCGAACAATTGCAGCTATACGGAGCACGCGCTCAAGATCGGCGCGCCCGGGCACGCCAAACTGCATTTGAGCTGTACGCTGTCCCCCGTGGACATCGAAGGCTGGATCGCGGGCTGGCAGGAGCGCGCGGACTCGTTAGTGGTGCAACCACCCGATTGCGGGGAGCGCGCCATGACCCCTGCTCCCGCAAACGGGCGTTCCGCTAACGTGTTGCAGGGGTTCCTGTTGCTGGAGTTCCGCCACATCGATCAGCAGATCAGGATCGAACGCGAAGAACGGCTGCATGACCAGAGCCAGGCCAACCGCGAGTTGATCCGCAATCTCGCGCATGAGATCAAGAATCCGTTGGGCGGCATACGCGGCGCGGCGCAATTGCTCGACCATGAGCTCGAGCGTCCGGGCCTGCACGAATACACCCAGGTCATCATGAAGGAGGCCGATCGCCTGCAGTCACTGATGGACCGCCTGCTGACCCCGCACCGGCTGCCGCAGCCCGCGCCGCTCAATATGCATGAAGTACTGGAGCGTGTGCGCAGCCTTATTCTTGCCGAGTATCCGCAGGGCATCGCGATCCGGCGCGATTACGATACCAGCGTGCCGCTGTTGAAAGGCGACAAGGAGCAGATGATACAAATCGTGCTCAATATCGCACGCAACGCGGCACAGGCGATGCGCGGCAGCGGCCAGCTCACGTTCAGGACGCGCATTGCGCGGCAGGTGACGCTTGCGCGCAAGCGCTACAAACATGCGCTGGAGGTGCGGATCAACGACACCGGGCCCGGCATTGCGGAGGACATGCGCGAACGCGTTTTCTACCCGTTGGTCTCGGGCCGCGAAGGCGGCAGCGGCCTGGGGCTGACGCTGGCGCAAACCTTTGTTACCCAGCACGGCGGCACTATCACGTTTGACAGCCAGCCTGGCGACACGACATTTACGCTGCTGCTGCCGATCAATTACGACGGGAATGGCAAACCATGAAACCGGTCTGGATTATTGACGATGATCGTTCCATCCGCTGGGTGTTCGAAAAGGCGCTGACGCGCGAAAACATTGCGTTCAGGGCGTTTTCGTCGGCCGACGAGGCGCTCGCCGCGCTCGCCACCGAAACTCCGCAACTTATCGTCAGCGATATCCGGATGCCCGGCGAATCGGGGCTCGAGTTGTTGCAGCAGGCCAAACAGCGTTTTCCGCACCTGCCGGTGATCATCATGACCGCCTATTCGGACCTCGAAAGCGCGGTCGCCGCATTTCAGGGCGGCGCCTACGAATATCTGCCCAAGCCGTTCGACGTCGACCACGCGGTGGAGCTCATCCGGCGCGCGATGGACGAGAGCACGCGCCAGGACGACGTGGTCGAAGCCCCGGGTGCTGAGCCCGAGATACTCGGCCAGGCGCCGGCGATGCAGGAAGTTTTCCGCGCCATTGGCCGGCTCGCGCAGTCGCACGCGACAGTGCTGATAACCGGCGAGTCAGGTACCGGCAAGGAGCTCGTCGCCAGCGCATTGCACCGACACAGCCCGCGGGCGGCGAAACCGTTTATTGCGATCAACACCGCCGCGATTCCCAAGGATTTGCTCGAGTCCGAGCTGTTCGGTCACGAGCGCGGCGCGTTTACCGGCGCGCAAACCATGCGGCGCGGGCGCTTCGAGCAGGCCGATGGCGGCACGCTGTTTCTGGACGAAATCGGCGATATGCCCGCCGACCTGCAGACGCGCCTGCTGCGCGTACTGTC
>JANNPG010000089.1:0-4742 GCA_031399805.1 Betaproteobacteria bacterium
CAGCAACTGTGCCGTTGGCTGCTGTTGAGCCTGGACCGCTTGTCGGGCAACGAACTGCTGATGACGCAGGAGTTGATCGCGAACATGCTGGGCGTGCGCCGGGAGGGCGTGACCGAGGCCGCCGGCAAATTACAGGCGGCCGGATTGATCTCGTACAGCCGCGGCCACATCAAGGTACTGGATCGCGTAAAAATGGAACAGCGCGTATGCGAGTGCTACGCGGTGGTGAAAAAAGAGTTCGACCGCTTGCTGCCCTACGAAATCCGGGGCCGCCCAACTATCAACTGAAAGCCTGTTGCGAAATGGTCGGCAACGGGCTTTCAGGCAATCTGCCCGTTACCGGTTCGAGAGGTCCCAGTTGCGGTTGCGCGTGAGGAAATCCTTGAGCTCACGCGCGGCCTGTTCTTTCGAGACCCCGTAACGCTCCTGGATTTTGCCGGCGAGTTGATCGCGCGTTCCAGCCGCGACCACCAGCGGATTATGGGTCAGCTCGCCCCAGCCTTCCTTCGCCGTTCCCGTGAATTGTAGGCAGATACCCGCAAATCGATCGTAATTCATCGCGCTCTCCGCTTGTTGTCCATGCGTTACATTAATGCATTACATTAAAGATGCCGGTGTTAAAAGATGCTGGTATTCCGTGTACGCCGGTAAGCGCATCGATTAAATACGCCGCGCGACCAACGACATTCGACTTGGATGACCCATCGATTTGACAGGGTATTCATCGTCCAACGCGCGGTCTGTGCGATAACGTACACATTGCGCCCCCTTTCAAGGTCTAATCCCGGTATCCGTGGCAGACGGCCGGTCATTCGACCTTGGCCGCATAAGTCGCTGTTGTGTCTGAATTACCCGTCAATATGTGCGATACCGTACAGCGCGTCGTGCGGCGGGGGACTATTGTCCGACGCTGGATGACGCTCAGGACGAATTGGGTGCAGTCGATAGGACGCGCGATAGTACGTCTACGTAACGGTCGGGCGACCCAGGATTTTCGATCATGGTCTGTGCCCAAACCACGCTGAATAACCGGAGTAACAGGCATGATTTTAACTAGAAATACAATCAGAAGCTTTCGATGCGCCGCGCGAATGCGGTAAAGGATTACCTGACCAGCAAGGCAATCCCGGCCAATAAAATCAGTGTGGACGGCAAGGGCAAGACGCAACCCGTCACCAGGGCCGGCGACTGCCTGGGCGCAAAGAGCGCCAAGGTCATAGCCTGCCTGCAGCCGGACCGCCGGGTCGATGTCGAAGTGACCGGCTCGAAGTGACCGGCCCCCAACGGCCGGCCATCGCTTGAACGACATGCGACTCAAGTAAAGACCGCCCGGAAGATAACCCCGGCGCGCGTGGCGATAGTTCCACTGTCGAAAGGAAAGCGGACGCTGTGAAGACGCTGTGGATTTTCGGATTATTGTCTTTGTTGGCAATCGTGGCTTTTAGCCGGACTTCGGTTGTCGTGGGCAGTGCCGCGGAGCCGCGATCCATTGCGGCGCCGACGCCGTCGCCTGATACACCGGTGGGAATCATCGCCCGCGACGAGTCCTCCGGCGGTTTACGGAAGGTGGCCGGTACGCTCGCCATACCTGCGCCGGGATCGACGAATAACGACAACCACGCGAAACTCTCCGCGTATTTGTTTTTGCACGAGACACGCAACGTAAGCAGTCCCCTTCAAGCTGCGGCGCGCGCGAACGTGTGTCCGGATTGACGCGTGGTGTTCAGGTAATGCGACTGGCATTCGTCTGGCGCGAGCGTTGTTCGGTGCGATAAGTCCCGAAAGGGAAGTTGTAATTCCGTTGTACTCAATATCCAAGGAGCCTGCCATGACAAATATGCTTAAAGTGATCGAAGTGATTGCCGAGTCCAACAAGAGCTGGGAGGACGCGACGGCGAGTGCGGTTGCTCGCGCGGGAAAGACCCTGAAAGGAATCAAGTCAATATATATCAAGGATTTTCAAGCCAAGGTCGAAAACAACAAAATCGTCATGTACCGAATCAACGCAAACATAAGTTTCAAGCTTGAGTGAATTGATTGTCCAATGACCACCAAAATCATCGCCGGCGTACGCGATTTCGGCCAATAGAGCCGCCATGACAACACGCTCGGCACGTGGATTCCGGCTGCGTCTGGTGGGTGATTGCGGCTCCACTCAAACAGCACACCCGTTCGGGGGGGCGCTGAAAGTTTCGGCAATTCTCCCTGCTTATGTGGGCTAACGCACCGAGAAAACGGATGCGAAGGCGAATAATCCAGTTTCCTCCCCGCCAATAATTCTCTTCCTCTTTTGATTGGTGGATTCCGGCCCCTGGTTATGTTCATGACCGGGGGCTGTTTTTTTGTGGCCGACACCCGATCGCAGAATTTATTCCTCCTTACGTGCGCCAACGCACAGCGCATCCTGTTGGCAGGCCCATACTCGACGTAACGATTCGGGGCCTGCTGGGCTGCACATCTCCGCTGTCGAATGAAAATTAACCGGGATCGGCTTTAATGCGAAAAATATTGCTTATGGTTCTTGCCGCGTGTAGCGGACTCGCCGGCTCCGCGGCAGTGGCGGGTGCGGAACTGTTTTCAGCGAAGCGTATGGTCATTGCGATAGTGGCCGATGACCTCTTTGTGGGTGAGGCCGAAGGCCATCTCAGCGGGGCGGGAAGCCTCGCGATTCATTCGCAAAAAAACCCCAATTTCACCTGCTTTGGACAGTTCACTTCCAGCGCCGCACTGGGTGGCGTGGGGCAGTTGCAGTGCAGTGACGGCACCACCGCGACATTTCAATTCAAGCGTTTGACCATCTTCACCGGCTACGGTGTCGGCAGTTTCGCCCGCGGCGCGATGAGTTTTGCGTACGGGTTCACCGCTGAAGAAGCTGCGCGCTACCTGACGCTGCCCGAGGGTAAGAAACTCAAGCGCAACGGAACAGAGCTGGCGCTGGCCGACCTGTAGGACGCGAAGGCGCGGTTCAATAATAGAGGAAACAACATGCAAAAGATCATTCTTAAATTCGTGCTGATGCTGATATCGACGCTTGCCGCGCCGTTCTCTTTCGGCCAGGACATCGCGCCGGACGTGTTGCTGAAAGCGGTCACTTTGGAGGTGATCGCCATCATCCGTCAGGACAAGGACATCCAGGCGGGTAACCCGACGAAGATCGCCGCGGTGGTCGAAACCAAAATCCTGCCGCTCTTCGACTTCAATCGCATGACGCAACTCGCCGTGGCGCGCAACTGGCGCCTGGCTACGCCCGAGCAGCAAAAGGCGCTCACCCGGGAGTTCAGGACATTGCTGGTGCGCACTTATTCCGCTGCGTTGTCGAACTACAATGAACAGGTCATCGAATTCAAGCCGCTGCGCGCGGCTTCCGGCGACACCGACGTTACGGTTAAATCCGTGATGAAGCATCCCGGGACAGAGCCGCTGCCCATGAATTACGACATGGAAAAGACCGCGGCGGGGTGGAAAGTGTACGACATCAATATCGACGGCATCAGCCTGATCACGACATATCGCGAAACATTTGCCGGCAAAGTCCGTGAAGGCGGTGTCGAAGGCCTCATCAAGTCGCTCGCGGACAAGAACCGGGAGGGCGACGCGCGCAAGCGGCCGCGCCAGACGGAGAATTCCAATTTTTCACGTATTGTGCAGGGCGTTTTGCAAAGCGGCATCTCGCCCGGCGGCCGATAGCGCGTGTTCGTTGCAGTTGCCGCTCGAGTGAGCGCCGGATTTATTGCTTGCCGACCGCAGGGAAAAAACTGCGTTTATGAGTGCTAGCGTACCGAGTCGGCGGGATATTCGGCGTATTTTGTCAATAACAATCGTCCACGCACACACGATTTCGATGTGAAGAGATTTATCCAGTGCGAAACTTTCGTTACTTAATCTCAATACAAGAGGTACACCATGAGACATTCGATGCTATTGGAAAAGATGATGAAACGCCCGCTGCTGCTGGCGGTTATTGCAACGTTCGCAGTAGCGGGATGCAGTTCAACGCCGCCCGCCCAGCAGGTCTCGAGCGAACAACCGCGCAGCCTGGTTGGCCCGCGCGGCGCTGACGGTCCTGCCGGTCCGGCCGGCATGCAAGGCCCGGTCGGAGCGACCGGCGCTACCGGCGCACCGATGGCCGGTCCTATGGGCGCTGTTGGTCCCGCTGGCCCACCCGGTATTCAAGGTCCGCCTGGCGCGACAGGCGCTCGCGGCATAGCAGTGATGGGTCCCGCCGGTGAAACGGGGGCCGCCGGTCCTGCCGGTGTACAGGGTGCGATCGGAAACACCGGGGCTCAAGGCGCAAGCATCGCGGGTCCTTCTGGCCCGACGGGACGCGCCGGTCCTGCGGGCGTGCAAGGTGTGGCCGGAAGCACGGGCGCCCAAGGTCCGACGCTGGTCGGTCCTGCCGGACCCGCTGGCCGTACCGGTGTTGCTGGCGCGCAAGGCGCAACCGGCTATACGGGCGCACAAGGCAACACTGAAATGGGAGGCGTTGCTGGCGCTACCGGCCGTAGTGGCGATATCGGCCCGCAAGGTCCGGTGGGTCCGACCGGTGCCCAGGGCCCTATGGGTGTAGCAAGATAACATTGTCTCGCAGTCGGAGCAGTCGAACGGCGCGATCGCGAGATCGCGCCGTTTGTATGTGCGTAGCGTTGCGTTGGATTCCAAGGATGCGGACACTCCGCCACCCGTGGGGCTCTCACTGCGCGCCTTTCCGCTGATCCAGATGCTGTCCGCCGCAGCGCAGCAAG
>JANNPG010000170.1:0-3711 GCA_031399805.1 Betaproteobacteria bacterium
CGATCCGGCCGTCGTTGAGTATTCCGGAAATGGTTGGCAAGCCATTTCCGCTCGACGCTCCCTTACCCAGCGTGCGGGGGAAGGGTTGGGGATGGGGGATCGGGCGGCGTCAAGAATGTTGACATAGCCCGACACATGTCCAGCATCGCGTTTCATTCGATCACCTTGTCGGCGCGCAGCATGATCGAGTCGGGAATTTTGATGCTGAGCGCCTTGGCGGTCTTCTGGTTAATGAACAGGTAGTAACGTGTCGGCTGTTCCATCGGCAGGTCGGCCGGTTTAGTGCCCTTGAAGATGCGGTTCAGGTAGTAGGCGGCGCGACGAAAATTGTCATCCGGGCTTGGGCCATACGACATGAGCCCGCCATCCTGCACGAAGGAGCTGAATTCGTACATGACGGGAATCCGGTGCGTTTCGGCGAACTCGATCACGCGTTTGCGGTTCAGGTTGGTAAGTGAGTCGGTCACCAGCACCAGTGCGTCCGGGCGCTCGCGTGTCATGGCCGAGAATGCCGCGGCGAAGTCATCGGGCTCGCGCACGCCGAGGGCTTGCACCGCGACGCCCAGCACGCGCGCCGCGCGATCGACCTCGCGATACCGCAACGTCATGCCGAGATCGTCCTCGTTCCACATGATCGCAATGCGGGACGCCTTCGGAACCGTCTCCTTCAACAGTTCGAGCCGTTTGGCGCTTAACTCGACCGCCATATCCGAAATCCCCGTCAGATTGCCGCCGGGTCGCGCCATGCTTGCGACGAGACCGGTTTTGACGGGGTCGCCGGCGAAGGCGGAGACGATCGGAATCGTCGTGGTCGCTGCCTTGGCTGCCTGGGCCGGCGGCCAGCCGAGCACGACGATCGCATCGACGCGGCGTTGCACGAGGTCCACCGCCATTTCAGGCAGGCGCGTGAGCTTGCCCTCGGCCCAGCGGCCCTCGTAGACCACGTTTTTGCCTTCGGCGTAGCCCAGCTCGGCGAGAGCTTGCCGCAGCGCCGCGGGCGGCAAGCCGTTTGCGGGGCGCGCACCCGCCGCGAGGAAGCCAACTTGCCAGACTTTGCCTTGCGGTTGTGCGAAGGAGCGTAGCGGCGCTGTGATCGCAACCGCACCAAGTGCAACGATAAGTTTGCGTCGATTGTTCATTTGATAACCTCATCGTTGAGCAGAAGACTGCTCCGCGTTGAGCGGCACGCCGTGTCCGCTCCAACGCGGCGACGCAATCTGGCATGAAAATGTCCGGTATTACTCTTCACTTAGGTGCTCCGTGAACAGGTTTACCGGGATCATGCCGGATATGAGATAATCCGGATTTCCGGAATCCGGAGGTTATCATGGACATCGTCAAGCTTGGAAAAAAAGGCCAGCTCTCGCTGCCTGCGTCCGTGCTGCGCAAGCTGGGGCTGGAGGGCGCGGCAACGTTACTCATCGAGGCGACCGACGATGGGGCGGTGATTTTACGCCCCGCGGCGGTGTATCCAATCGAGCTGTATACCGATGCGCGCATCAAGGAATTTGACGCAGCGAACCGGCATACGGAATCCGAGAAGGCCCGCGTGCGCAAGGCGGTCGGACGCCGCAAGCGGTGAAACTTTACCTCGACGCTAACGTTATCTTCTCGGCAGCACATAGCGAGGAGGGCCGGGCGCAGGATCTGTTCGCGCTGGCGCGCAGCGGCCATTGCAAGCTGCTTACGTCCGCGCACGCGCTTGAGGAGGCGCGGCGAAATCTCGTAATCAAGTCGGGCGGATTCGAGCGCCGGCTCGCGGAGGCGATTGCGCGAATCACGGTAGTCGCCGAAGCGCCGACGCTCCTGGTCGAATGGGCGCGAGAGCAACGCCTGCCGTTGAAGGATGCACCGATCCTTGCCGCCGCTGTGCACGCGAAAGCCGATCTGCTCGTAACGGGCGATTCGCGGGATTTCGGTCATCTGTTTGGCCGTGAGTTGCGCGGCACTCGCGTCGTGACGCTGGCTGTGGCGATCGATCTGGTACTCAAAGGCGCAGGGATCTGACCGTCGCGTTGAGTGGCCGGAGTACGCTTGCGACTTCGCAAAGTCGTCCGCTCCAAAGCGGCGACGCAAACCGGCATCGCGTTTCATTCGATCACCTTGTCAACGCGCAGCATGATCGAGTCGGGAATTTTGATGCTGAGCGCCTTGGCGGTCTTCTGGTTAATGAACAGGTAGTAACGTGTCGGCTGTTCCATCGGCAGGTCGGCCGGTTTGGTGCCCTTGAAGATGCGGTCCACGTAGTAGGCGGCGCGACGGGAACGTTCATCAACGCTCGGACCATACGACATGAGGCCGCCATCCGCGACGAGGGAGCTGAACTCGTACATTGCTGGAATCCGGTGCGTCGCGGTGTACTCGATCACCCGCTTTCGGTTTAAAGTGGTCAGGGCGTCCGACACCATAAAGAGTGCGTCGGGGCGCTCGCGGGTCATGGCCGAGAACGCCGCGGCAAAATCATCGGGCTCGCGCACGCCAAGGGCCTGAACGGTGACGCCCAGCACAGTCGCTGCGCGGTCGATCTCGCGATACCGCAGCGTCATGCCGAGATCATCCTGGTTCCACAGTACGGCAATCCGGGATGCCTTCGGAACCATCTCCCTGAGCAGCTCCAGCCGTTTGGCGCTTAACTCGACCGCCATATCCGAAATCCCCGTCAGATTGCCGCCCGGTCGCGACATGCTCGCGACGAGGCCGGTGCCGACGGCATCACCGGAGCCGGCAAGGACGATCGGGATCGTCGAGGTCGCGCGTTTGGCCGCTTGTGCCGCCCCCCAGCCGATCGTGACGATCGCATCAACACGCAGTTGCACGAGCTCGGCCGCCAGTTCAGGCAGGCGAGTGAGCTTGCCTTCGGCCCAGCGCCCCTCGTACATCACGTTTTTGCCTTCCGCGTAGCCCAGCTCGGCGAGGCCCTGGCGGAGCGCGGCGGGCGGGAGCCCATCCGCGGGACGAAGGCCTGCTTGCAGAAAACCCACGCGCCAGACCTTGCCCTGTTGCTGAGCGAGCGAGGAGAGCGGTGCGATGAGCGTGCCCGCACCAAGTGCAACGATAAGTTTGCGTCGATTGTTCATTTGATCTCCTCATCGTTGAGCAGATGCTTGCGCCGCGTTGAGCGGCATGCCGTGTGCGCTCCAACGCGGCGACGCAAGCCGGCCTTCGTTGAGCATTCCGGAAATGATTGACTAGCCATTTCTGCTCGACGCTCCCTTACCCAGCGTGCGGGGGAAGGGTTGGGGATGGGGGATCGGGCGGCGTCAAGAATGTTGACGTAGCCCGACACATATCCGGTCTTGCGCTTCATTCGATCACCCTGTCTGCGCGCACAAGAATTGAATTTGGGATCTTGATGCCGAGCACTTTGGCGGTTTTCAGGTTGACGACCAGTTCAACCGTCGTCGGCAGTTCGACCGGCAGCTCGGCGGGTTTGGCGCCTTTGAAAATCTTGTCCACGTAGGTCGCGAGCCGGCGGAAGACATCCCGCAGATTAGGGCCGTAGGACATGAGGTTGCCGCTGTCCGCGAATTGCGCCCAGCCGGAGATCGCGGGGATGCGGTGCTTCTCCGCAAACGCGGCGATTTGCCCGCCATAGCGCATCATGCCTGCGTCGGGAAACGCGACAATCGCCTCGCTGCGCGATTTCAACAGGGCGGCAAGCGCGTTCTCGAGCTCCGTATCGTTTCGCACCTGTTGGTAGTCGAACGCAAG
>JANNPG010000199.1:0-20123 GCA_031399805.1 Betaproteobacteria bacterium
GCCGTTCTGCACCACGGCGTCGATCGCGCAGCCGACCGAACAATGCGTGCACACCGTACGCTTGACCTCGATCTTGCCGCCCTCGACCTTGTCAGCCGCCCGCGCCTTGCCCATCATCGAGAACGGCAGCTGGCTTACCGCAGCACCGGCGCCGACCGCCAGTCCCGAGCGCTTGAGAAACGCGCGCCGGTCTATCGTATTGCCGAGATAACCCGCCACCTGGCGGCTCAAACGGCCGTTGGTTGCGGTTGCGCTGCTCGTTTTCCGGGTTAGTAACATAATCGCCTCCTGCGAATCAAACCTTGGCCGTACGGTAATAGTTGCGCACGTGTTCGGTGAGCTGGTAGCCCTTGCCCTGGGGCGTGGGAGTTACCGTCGCGAGCGGCTCGGGCCCCGTGCCCTGGCGCGTGATCGCCACCGTGGCCGCGGCGGCGCCGCCGACGCCGAGTGTGGCCAGGAATTTTCTGCGGCTGGAAACGGGTTTCGTCGTCATGGCTCGCTCCTCGATCGATTCAGGTTATATCAAAAGCTGCATTTTCAATGGCAAAAAATTCGCGCATGAAATGCGCGACGTACTTGTAGAAATCCGTTTGGGTGGCGCTGATGATGGCGGTGCCAAGCTGTGTGGACCAGGGTTCGAGATGGCGGCGGAAAAACTCACGCTGCAAATCGAGCGCCGCGGGCGGCGTATCGGCATCGCCCGCTATCAGGAATCGCATCACGTCGCACACCGCAGACACATGATCCTCCGATTCATGACGATCGCCGCGCCGCGCGAGCCCCATCTTCGTGAGATCGTCGCGCAACAACGCAAGCGGCTTCTCGTGCAGGAACCCAGCTACGTAAAACGAACCATACAGCATGACCGGTTGCCGTCCCGTCCCGATAAACGCCGTATCGAACTCCTCCTTCACCGCCTCTGCACTTGTTCGCGCGGCGGCTTGTTGCAACGCACGCCACGCCAAGCAGAAGTCCGTATCTGCGCCATCATTGCATATGCCCGAACCGGTTGCAATAACGGACAGCAATTCTTTTGACGCCGGTTCATAAAATAGATTGCTGAGCAGCGCATAAATTTCAGCACGCGCATGGTCCTCCGGATTCAAATCCCCAATCATCGAATGGTTTTTGTGCAGCGCATCATCGATCATTTGAGATCGTGAACCGAACCGTGCTGAGCGTTGTGCATGAGGTCGATAACCCGACAATCGGCGCACATCTTCAAACGCTCCAACGCCCCCGGCTCGCCAAACATCGAATGCTTGCCGAGTCGCCCGAGCATGTTGTCGATCATCTGGCGGGTCGCAAACGGCTTGCCGCACTTGATGCACGCAAATATTTCGGCTTCGTTCAACACTCCTTCCGCCTTCGCTTGTTTGGTGAGGAGCAAACGCGGGCTCAGCCGGATGGCGTCCTCCGGACAGGTTTTCTCGCACAACCCGCATTGCACACAATTGCGCTCGATAAAACGCAGCTGGGGGCGCTCTTTCGAATCAAGCAACGCGCTTTCCGGGCACGCGCCGACGCAGGCCATGCACAACGTGCACTTCTGTTTGTCGACGACGATTTCGCCATACGGCGCGCCCTTCGCGAGCACGATCTCCTCTCGCGGCTGTGGCGCGTGATTCAACAAATGATCAAAGATAAAATCCAGCGTCGTGCGCTTTTCATTCGACAGGTTGAATGTCGCCGCCGGCGGCGCCGCCGGTGCCGCGGCCAGCGGCCACAGCGCGACCTCGAGTGCCGCACTATCCGGCGCTTCGATCAACTTTAAATGTCCATCGCCATAGCCGAGTGCCGTCAGGATTTGCTGCGCATAGCCCATCTCGCGCTTGAGCGACAGGAGATACTCCGGCGCTTCGCTGCCGGTGCTGACCACCGCCACCTGTGCCGCGCCATACGCAATCGCTCCCAAAAAGGTGTCGATACCGAGCGACGCGATATGAAATGCCTCGAGCGGAATCACGCGTGCGGGCAACCCTTTGCCGCGCCGGCCCAGCCGCGTGACGCAATCGCGGCCGTCGGTCGCGTTGTGAAAAAGCACGCAGGCCTGCTTGCCGCCGGCCTTAAGGTAGGTGGCCAACAACGTCTTCAGGCGCGCGCCGAGGTCGGCGACGCGCGGATATGCATAGGTCATTGCACCCGATGGACAAACGCTCGCGCACGCGCCGCAGCCCATGCACAGATGCGGTTCGACTTTGACGTGATCGCCGTCGGCGCTGATCGCCGCCGTCGAGCAGATATCGATGCATTGCGTGCAGCCGGTGATCTCCGAGCGGCTGTGGGCGCAAATCTTTTCGCGGTAGACGAAGAATTTCGGTTTTTCGAATTCGCCGGTCATGCCCGCGAGCTGGCGCGCTGCATCCGCCTGCTTGCGCGGATCCGCTCCCGGCGCGAAATAGCCCTGCGGCGGCTGGTGCAGCCGGATAATCGGTTCGGCGGACAAATCCAGCACGAGGTCGAAGCGCTCGCCGCGCGCACGCTCGCCGCGCTCGAAATCGATCGCCCGCACCTCGCCGCACACCTTCACGCATTGCCGGTGCGCCTTGCATTTGTCGAGATCGATCTGGTAGCTGTAATCGATCGCATGCTCGGGGCACGCTGTGATGCACGCGTTACAGCGCGTGCAGGCTTCGAGATCGATCGGATTGGCCTGCTCCCATGCAACGTCGAAGGCGCCCAGATACCCACTGAGCTTGACGTTGCGCCCGGAATAGACGGGAAAGCGGCGTTCTAACGGTAATTCGGTGCGGCCGCCGCCGCTCGCGATCAACACGCTGACCTGCAATTGCCCGGCAAGACTTTCGGCCCAATGCAGCGCGACTTCAGCCTGCCCGATGATCAGCAACTGTCCGCCCGATTGATAGGACACCGCCGGCACCGGCTCGGGCGCGGGCAAATCCGCGACTGCCAGCAGCGCTGCAATTTTCGGCCCCGCCGCGGCGGCCTCGGCGGACCAGCCCGCGATCTCGCGGATATTGACGAAACGGATGCTGCCCGGCGCGTGGAATTCCGCGTGCAGTTCGCGAAAGAGCGCTGCCTCCTGCGTGCAGGCGACGAGCACGTCCTCGCCGCTTTTCGCCGCCGCCTCGAAGGCGGCAACATGCCGGCGGCACAGTTCGCTGTGAATGTGCGGGCCCGCGGTGAGTCCCAGCGCACCGGCCACCGCCTTGCCGTCAAGCTGCAGGGTGCGGTTGCAATTGCACAACAGCAGCTTGTGACGTGACTCGCTCATGGCATGGGGATCGAGAGGCGGTGCCGCGATTAATGGAGCGACGATACTAACGAATTCGCCCGGCCGACGCTATGACTTCCGCTCGTTTGCGGCCGCCCTGCCGGAGGCTGGCGTGACGTCTGCAGCCGGCTCGGTTGCCAATGGGGTGACGCCCGCGGTTTGCCCGACTGCCAGCGGCGCTGCGGTTTCGCCCGCCGGCAACACCACCTGATCCGGTGGCGACGAAACGCTGTTTTCAACCGCCGGCTCGGCGAATCTCGCCGCGGTCTCTTCCTTGGTTTCTTTCGCCCATGCCAGGATGTTCTGCGCCTGCCGCAAGCCGGCGAGCATAGCAGCCGGCAGCGGGTTCGGCTGCGAATAATCGTCGATGTAGGTGTCGAGGCCGTCCATGATATTGAAATGCGGGTCGCTGAACAGCTTCTTGAGCGCAGCGCGGCGCAGGTTTTCGTCCACCTTCGGATGAAAAAAACCGCTGAAATCCGATTCCATCGTCAGCGTGTCCACCGGCGGCAATTCGGGCACTGGCGCGGTCGCATCCACGGCTGGCGGCGTTACCGGCGGCTGCTCGCGCGCTTCCTGCTTCAGACGCGACCAGCGCGACAAAAACTGCGGTTCGGCGGATTTTTTTTCGTCGTCGCCCATGCGTTCACTCGAACCGGCCCATGCGGCCTTTATCCTTATTGCTCGCGTAGCGTTTCTGTTTTTTCGGCTCAGGCTTGTAATGCTGCGCGGCGAATTCGCGTATCCACGGCACGAGTTCCGCGGGCAGCGGCACGCCGTCCACCCGCTCGTCGCTGTCCATCCAGCGTGCGCCTTCGTGATAACTGACGGTCACTCGCTCCGGTCGCGCCACCTCGTCGTGCATGCGCCAGAGCACGAATACCTTGGGTTCAGGCGAGGTGATGTTGAATAAATAGCCCTCCGCCTCGTCACGATAGAGGCGTATCTGATGCCCCGGAAACAATATTTGCGTGAGTTCTGCGCCACTCACAATCACTTGCTCAGCACTGCCCGCCGGCGCCGTGTCGCGCACCACAGCTCGCGCTTCCCACTGTTCGGTCTGCCAGCGGTTGCCGGCAAGCGTGCTGCGTTCCATGATAACCGCCACCGGGTACACGGTGACGGGCGGGCGGGTGGCGTCCATAAGTTGACGATTGTGCGCCCACAAACGTGAGAATTCAATCGGTGGCGCCGATCAAATGGTTGATTTATCAGTAGTGTTTTCCTTGCGGTGGGGCGAGTACTTTTGTCATAATCCATCTCCCCTGCGCCCACTGCGGGCGCAACATTACCTAACGCGGAGCAACGTTTGAACGATCCGGTGTTTCCGGCAGCAGCGCGTGACACCCAAATCGACGCCCACGTCGCCGACCGGTTGGGTCGCCCGCTGCGCGACCTGCGCATATCGGTGACCGATCGCTGCAACTTCCGTTGCGTCTATTGCATGCCGAAGAAAGTGTTCGGCAAGGACTATCAGTTCCTCGAACACAAGGAACTGCTGACGTTCGAAGAAATTGCGCGGCTGGCGCGCATTTTCACGCGCCACGGCATCGAGAAGATTCGCCTCACCGGCGGCGAGCCGCTCGTGCGGCGCAATCTCGAGCGTTTAATCGAGCTTCTGGCCGCGATCCCCGGCCTCGACCTGACGCTGACCACCAACGGCTCACTCCTCGCCAAAAAAGCCCGCGCACTCAAAGCCGCAGGACTCAAACGCATAACCGTAAGCCTCGATTCGCTCGACGACGACGTGTTCATGAAAATGAACGACGTTGATTTCCCGGTCGCCCGCGTGCTCGACGGCATCGATGCGGCCGCAGAAGCCGGCCTGGCGCCGATCAAGATCAACATGGTGGTCAAGCGCGGCGTTAACGATGCGAGTGTTGCCGCGATGGCGCGCCACTTCCGCGGCAGCGGCCATATCCTGCGCTTCATTGAATACATGGACGTCGGCCACACCAACGGCTGGCGCATGGACGACGTGGTGACCGCGCGCGAAATCGTCGGCTTGATCCATGCCGAAACGCCGCTCGAGCAATGCGACCCCAATTATCGCGGCGAGGTCGCCGAACGCTGGCGCTATCGCGACGGCAGCGGAGAAATCGGCGTGATCGCATCGGTCACGCAGGCATTTTGCCGGGACTGCACACGCGCGCGCTTGTCGACCGAGGGCAGTCTCTACACCTGCCTCTTTGCGACTGCCGGCCACGCGCTCAAACCGCTGCTGCGCGGCGGCGCGTCCGATGACGAGATCTGCGCGGCGATCGCGACCGTGTGGCGCAAACGCGGCGACCGTTATTCCGAAATCCGCACCGCGCAAACCGCCGGACTCAAAAAAGTCGAAATGTCGTACATAGGTGGGTGACGCCGCCAAGGCGGAAGGATGAGGGATGAAGGATGAAGGCGGAAGGATGAAGGATGAAGGATGAAGGATGAATTTTTAGTCTCTCGGGATATTTTCGCACTTTGATCCTTCATCCTTCCGCCTTCATCCTTGCAGTTATGAACTCCCGTCCAAAAATCACACGCGCCAGCCGCCCGCTGACTTTTACGGTCGCCGCCCGTAATGAGCGCGGCGAAGTGCTGCCGACCGACATTGCCGGCGAGCATCCGTTGACGCTCTACGTCGACAAGCGCGAAATCGTGACGTTGATGACGCTGGGCGCCGCGCCCGAAGCGCTCGCGATTGGCTACCTGCGCAACCAACGCCTCGTCGGCAGCATCGACGAAATCGTCGCCGTGCAGGCCGATTGGGATGTCAACTCGGTCGTTGTCACCACGCGCAACGGCATCGCTGACCTCGATGGCCGGATGGAAAAACGCACTGTAACCACGGGTTGCGGCCAAGGCACCGTATTCGGCGCACTGATGGACGAGATCGACTCGATTAAACTGCCGTCCGATGCGGTAATCACCGAGGCGACGTTCTACGGTTTGATTGACAGCGTGCGGCGCTACGAGACCGTCTACAAGCAGGCGGGCGCCGTGCATGGCTGCGCACTCGCCAAGGATGCCGAGATCCTGCTGTTCATCGAGGACGTCGGCCGCCACAATGCGGTCGATGCGATCGCCGGACAGATGTGGCTCGACGGCATTGATGGCGCTGACAAGATTTTCTATACCACCGGCCGCCTCACCTCGGAAATGGTAATCAAGTGTGCGCAAATGGGCATTCCGTTTCTTGTTTCGCGCTCGGGGCTCACGCAAATGGGTTACGAAGTCGCGCAAAAGGTCGGCATCACCATGCTCGGGCGCGCGACCGGCAAGCACTATCTGCTGTTCACCGGCGAAGAGCGGTTCAGGAAATGAACGCCGGCATCACGGGTGTGATCCTCGCCGGCGGCCGGGGACAGCGCATGGGTGGGGTCGACAAGGGGTTGCGTGAATTGCGCGGCAAACCGATGGTCGCGTGGGTGCTCGAGCGCATTACGCCGCAGGTCGATGAAGTGCTGATTAACGCCAATCAGAATCCCGAGGTTTATGCGCGGTTCGGCCACCGCGTGATCCCCGACGAGATCGGCGGCTTCGCCGGACCGCTCGCGGGACTGCAGCGCGGCTTGCGCGAAGCACGCCACCCGCTCGTCGCCACCGTGCCGTGCGACACCCCGTTTTTGCCCGCCGATCTGGTCGCGCGACTGCGCGCGGCGCTGACCGCGCAGCACGCCGAGCTTGCCGTCGCGCGCACCGGCGATCAGCCGCATCCGGTGTTCTGCGTCTGCCGCCGCGACGTGCTGCCCCATTTGACGCAATTTCTGGCCGGCGGCGGACGCAAGATCGATGCCTGGTATGCGACGCTCAACGTCACCGAAGTCGCGTTCGACGACGAACCGGACGCCTTCAACAACATCAACACGCAAGCCGAACTAGAAGCTCTCGAAACCGGCACCTTGCCGTAAAAACATTACATCGTTTCGGCGCCCCGCGGTGATTCGCTTTGCTGTCGATCCCCTTGCAGGGGCCCCTCGCCAGGTAGCTCACACCGCTGCCTTCAGCAACATCAACACCCCGGAGGAACTGCGCGCCGTCGAAAACGCGCGTTAATGTTAAGCGCGCGATTCCTTGTGCAGCAGTCGCAACGCACCTTTCAGTCCGACTTTTGGATCGGTCACGATATGCAGCGGATACCGCCGCAGCAGTTCGCTGAAACGGCCTTTGCCCGTGAAGGCGCGCACGAAACTGCCGTCGCCGAGCTTGCGCGCAATCTGCCGCGCGATGCCGCCCGCGATATAGACGCCGCCGCGCGCCAGCGTCGCCAGCGCCATATTGCCGGCGAATGCACCGTAGATTTCGACGAAAAGATCGAGCGCATGCACTGCGAGCGGATCGCTCTTGTTGATCGCAAATTCGGAAATTGTGGCGGCGGCATCCTGGCGCTGCATCGCTTCCCGCAGCTGCTTCGACGGCTGCACTGCGCCGCCGTCCTGCAGAGCGCTGAAAATCCGCAAGAGACCCGGCCCCGACACCACGCGCTCATAGGACACGCGTCCGAACGCTTTGCGCATACTGGCCAGCAGTATGTCCTGCGCGTCGTTGATCGGCGCGAAATCGGTGTGCCCGCCTTCCGACGGATGTGCCGCATAACCGTCGCCCTGCCACGTCAGCATGCAAACCCCGAGCCCGGTACCGGCGCCAACCACGACGCGCGTGCCGTGCGGCTGCGCCACCCCGCGCTGCAAGGTCAGGAGATCGTGTTCCCCGAGCACACTGATGCCGTGGCCGACTGCCGCGAAATCGTTCACGAGCCGCACGTCCGGAATGCCACGGCGCGCGCTGATCAATTGCGCGTCTATTTTCCAGCCGAGATTGGTCAGCGTCGATACGTGGCCCTCGACCGGACCGGCCACGGAAAAACACGCGGCATCGACGCGGGCTGCGGCAAGCCTGACCGGACCGAGCGCAAAAAAATCGTCGAGCAATGCGTCGAAATCGGCAAATGCCTCGCTGCGATAGGACTGCTCGTGAATTGCGCGCAACCGGCCGTCGCGCAATACCAGCAATTCGAGCAGCGAACGCGTGCCGCCGATATCACCGACTACGCAGCATGTCAGCGGCACGCCGCCCTCGCTCACGCCGGCTCCAGCACCGCGCGTGTGGTGTCTGCAGTCTCGACCAGCGCTTCGGGTTTGGCGACGAAGTAGCCCTGCGCGTAATCGACGCCGATCGCGCGCAGCCGTTCGAGTATGGTCGCATCCTCCACGAACTCGGCAACCGTCTTCAGCCCCAGAATATGCGCGATGCGGTTGATCGCCTCGACGATGGCCTGGTCCATCGGGTCGTCCGCCATGTCGCGCACGAACACGCCGTCGATCTTGATGTAGTCGACCGGCAGATACTTCAGATAGGCGAACGACGACATGCCGATGCCGAAATCGTCCAGCGCGAAACGGCAGCCCATCGCTTTCAACTCGTGCATCAGGTGCGCCGCCTTGGTGAGATTGGAGATCGCGGTGGTCTCGGTGACCTCGAAGCAAAGCAGGCCGCGCGGCAACTGGAACCGGTTAAGCAACTGGCGCAAAAAGTCGACGAAGCTCGCATCGTTAATACTCACGCCGGACAAGTTTACGGCATAGAAAGCGCCCGTCAACGCCGCTCGCTCGCGCGCAATTGCGCCGCTGTCGCATTGCCGGTGCAGAAATTCGACCAGCGAACTGATGACCCAGCGCTCGATCGACGACAGCAGGTTATAACGCTCGGCCGCCGCCATGAATCCGCTCGGCGGAATAAGATTACCGCCGCCGTCGACCATGCGCACGAGTATCTCGTAGTGCGGCTCCTCTCGGTCGACCGCGCTCAGAGAAATGATTTTCTGCCGGTACAGCCTGAAGTTGCCAAGCTCGAACGCATGATTGATCTGCGACACCATATTCAGATCGGCGTTCTGCGCGCCCGGCTGTTCGTGCTTGGGCCGGTAAACCTGCACGCGGTCGCGCCCCTTGCTTTTCGCTTCATAACAGGTCGCATCAGCGCTCGCGAGCGCGCGGCTCACGCTCTCCGAACCATCGATCGCCACCAGGCCGGCGCTGGCGCCGATACCGAAAGTCTTGTCCTGCCAGATAAAGCGGAAATCGCGCACGGCCTCGCGCAAGCCGTTGGCAATACGCACCGCCTGATCGAGCGGACACGACTCGAGCAGCACGCCAAATTCATCCCCGCCGAGCCGCGCAAGCGTATCGCTGCCGCGCATCCGCGCCTGCATCACGGTGGTCAGCTGGCGCAGCAATTCGTCGCCGGCCGCATGACCGCAGGTATCGTTGACGGTCTTGAAATTGTCGAGGTCCATGTACATGAGCGCGTGCTGCTTGTTGTCCGCGCGCGCCGCATCGATCAGGCTGGCGAGCCGGCGCTCGAACTCCCGGCGGTTGACGAGCCCCGTCAACGGATCGTGGCTCGCCTGCCAGGTAAGCTGCTGCGCCATTTCCTGGATCTGGCTCACGTCATGAAACACCACCACCCAGCCGAGCAGGCCGCCCTCGCGGCTGTGGATCGGCGCCGATGAGTCGCGGATCGCGCAGGTATTGCCTCTGCGTCCGAGCAGGCGCACGGTCATCCCCTGCATGCCGCGCGCCCCCACTTCGTGGCCGCCGGGATGCGGAATCAGCTTGCCCGTTTGTTCGTCGACTACGCTGTAAACCGCATCGAGCGGACGGCCCTTGGCCTCCGCGTTTTTCCAGCCGGTATATTCCTCCGCGACCGGATTCATGTAGTCGACGTGCCCTTGCGCATCGAGCGTGATGACCCCGTCGCCGATCGAATGCAGCGTAACTTCAGCCATTTCCTTTGCGCGGTGCAATTCGCCCTCGCTCTGCGTAATGCGGCGCGTCACCCGCGATGCAATCCACGCGCCCGCGATAAGCACGAGTATGCCGACTATCGCCACCAGCAAGAGCGCGTCGCGCAAGGCCGTGCTCGCCTGCGAAATAGCCTCGAGCGTGGCGGCGCGTTTGGAATCGACCACCCGATTGAGCGAGGTCTGGAATTCGTCCTGTAACGGCAAACCCTCCCGCAGCAACAGGTCGGTCGCGGCCGCAACGTTGTCCTGCATCAGGTGTTCGACCACGCGGTTGCGCACGTCGCGCAGGCGGGTCACGGCATCGAGCGCCTGCTTGACCGCGGCGCGCTCCGCTGCGGTGATATTCATCTCATCGAGCCGGTCGAGTGCTGCGAACAACGGCTTCACCGGCGCGTGATACTCGCGGTACGCGGCGTCGCGCTCGGCGCCATTATTCGCGCCAAACATTTTGTACATGGCTTGCTGGCGCTGCTGACTGGAGGTCAACAGCATGGCCAGCATCTCGGAATTCAGATTTTGCTCGTGGACCAGCGCCTCGATACGCTGGTCAATGACATAGATGCGCCAGATGCCGTGCAGGGTGATCGTGATGATGAGAACCAGCAGCGCGCCAAAGCCCGCCGTCAATGCCTGTCTGGACTTGGTAAAGGAAAACGGCTTCAGCATGGCGACAAGCTTACCTGATTGCGCGTCACAATCACATTGTCACGCGTGACGCCGGGTCCTGGCGGTAGAACGCTTTGAGCTGCGCGTAGACTTCCGGATAGCCCGCCCTGACGGCGTGCGGCGCCTCGAAAAACGCTTCGCTGATTACCGCGAAGAACTCGCCGGGGCTTTCCGCCGCATAGGGATCGATGGCGACCTCATCGCCGCCATCCACGTGGCGGCAAAAATCATCATAGGCCGCGGCAAACGCCGTGGTCCATGCCTCACGACGCATGCCCCGATGCAGCGGCGGGTAACCGTTGGCATCCCCGTTCAGCATATCGAGCTTGTGCGCGAACTCGTGTATCACGACGTTAACGCCGTCCTCCGCTGGCGCGACGTCCGCCCATGACAGGATAACGGGTCCCTGCAGCCACGCCTCCCCCGTGCGCGGCTCGTGCTCCGTGTGGACGACGCCGTCTTCATCGGTGTAGTCCATGCTCGGCACGAACTCGTCGGGATAGACGATGATCTCGACCCACCCGCGGTAACAATCGATATCGAGGTTGAGGATGAGGATGCAGGCCTGCGCGGCGATCAAAAGCTGCATGCCGTTATCGATCCGCAGGCCCGCCGCGCCGCGTATCGATTTTTGATCCAGAAACAAAATCACTGTCTCGCGCAGCCGCGCGCGCTCGCTGTCCGTCAGCCCGCGCAAAAACGGCAGGCGGGCCAGGGTCTCCTGCCACAGCGCCGCGTCCAGCGCCCCGCGTTCAATGATGCGTTGGCGCCGCCAGCGCCGGATCGCCGCGAACACGCGATCCGCTATTTTTCAGCCGCGCTGTCCACCGCGCGCAGTTGCGGCTGCTCAAGCGCATCGAGTTCCGCCCCCTCGATACGCTGAAATTGCTGCGAAATCTTATCGCCGGTGACCTGGATTCTTTCGACGTCCTCATGCGCCTGGCGCACATGATCCGCCAACTTCTTCATGCGTTCGTCGAAGCGGCCAAATTCAACGGCTAGCCTCGCGAGCGCCTCTTTGATTACGTGTATCTGCTTGCGCGTTTCCACGTCTTTAAGCACGGCGCGCGCCGTATTAAGTACTGCCATCAGTGTCGTTGGCGACACGATCCAGACGCGTTTCGCATTCGCATAATCGACCACTTCCGCGTGATAGGCGTGAATTTCCGCAAATACCGCTTCCGCCGGCACAAACATCACCGCTCCGTCCGAAGTTTCTCCCGGGATGATGTATTTTTTTGAAATGTCGTCGATATGTTTACGGATATCGGCGCGGAACTGCTTTTGCGCCAGCGCGCGCGCGACATCGTTGGCATCGGATGCGAGCATTTTGTGATAATTCTCGAGCGGGAACTTCGAATCGACTGCAACCAGGCCGGTGGGATCAGGCAGCCGCAGCACGCAATCAACGCGCACGCCCGTGGACAGCGTATATTGCATGGCGTAGCCATTCGGTGGCAGCACATTGCGCACCAGCGCTTCCAGTTGCACTTCGCCAAACGCCCCGCGCGAGCGTTTGTCGCCGAGCAACTCCTGCAGGCTGACGACGCTGCCGGTCAGCGTTTCGATCTTTTTCTGCGCCTCGTCGATGGTCGCGAGCCGCGTCATCACATTGGTGAACGTCTCGTTGGTCTTCTTGAATCCCTCGTCGAGGCGCTCGTTGACTTTGCCGCTGATTTGATCGAGTCGCGCATCGATTTTGGCGGTCAGCGCCTGTGTCGTTTCGGCGAGCTTGGCCACCATCGCTTCGCGGCTTTCACCGAGGTTGTGCGCGAGTGCCAACTGCAGCGCGTGCAGCGTGTCGCGGGTTTGTTTGAGTTCTTCGGCAGTCGAGCCACGCAGCCGCTCGGAGTTGTCCGCCAGCGCGGCGGTCAGGCGGTCGCCTTGCTGCGTGAGGCCGGTATGCAGATCGCCGAGCATGCCGCGGTGGCGCTCGTCGAAGCCTTGCGCCAGCGCCTCCGGCAGCCCGTCGAGGTGGCGCCGCAGCGCGCTCATTCGCCAGCCGAGCCAGGCTACGCCCAGCACGAGCAATGCGATGAGGATTGCGCCGATGGTTTCGGTCATGGGTTATGCGCGAACTCTGGACGTATTCTACACGTCAGACGTCGCGCAGCGCCGTCAGCGGCGGCGTGTTGAGCACGGCGCGTGCCGCCGCGCGCAGGTTGAAGCCGAGACAGGCGAGCCCGAGCAACGGCCCGGCCAGCCACACCCAGTGGTTGATCTGGTACGGAAACTGAAACACCTTGTGCGCGATCAACAGGCCGATGGCAGTGGCGCCCGCGGCCGCCAAGAGGCCAGCCAAGAGCCCCAACACGGCGAATTCCGCGCGCTGCGACGCCAGCACCTGGCGGCGCGAGGCGCCGAGCGCGCGCATCACCGCCGCCTCGCGCACGCGCTCGTCGCGGGTGGCAAGCAGCGCGGCGTACAACACGAGAACGCCCGCGCCCACCGCGAACAGAAAGATGAACTGCACCGCGCGCACCACCTGCCCGACCAGGTACTGCACCTGCTTAAGCAGCGCGCTCATGTCGACCACCGTCACGTTCGGCAGGCGCCGCGACAACTGCTGCGTCAGCGCCGACTGGCCGGTGGACAGGTGAAAACTCGTGATGTAACTGGTCGCCGCTTTTTCCAGCAGCCCCGGCGTCGCAGTGACGAAAAAATTCACCCGCATCGAATCCCAATCGAGCTTGCGCAGGTTAACGATTTCTGCGCTGAAATTCTCGCCGCCGACCTGCCACGTCAGAACGTCGCCGAGTTTCCAGCCGAGCGTGCGCGCTATGCCCTCCTCGACCGACAGCGCGCCGCGCGCCGCGTCGCCATCGGCGAAGGCGCGCCCGGCGGTCAGCTGATTGTGCGGCGGCAATTCCCGCATGTATGAGAGGTTGAACTCGCGCTCGACCATGCGCCGCGCGCGCTCTGCGAATTCATCGCTGTTGACCGGTTTGCCGTTCAGCGCGACGTAACGCCCGCGCACCATCGGATAGATTTCCGGCTGCGGCAGGCCGTTGGCCGCGAAAAACTCCGCAACCAACGCGCGCTGCTCGGGCTGGATATTGACGATGAAGCGGTTCGGCGCGTCCGGCGGTATCTTCGCCTGCCATGTGGCGAGCAAATCGCCGCGCGTAAACGACAGCAAAAGGAGGGTCGTCAATCCAATCGCCAGCGCCAGCACCTGCACGGTATTGGCGCCGGCGCGCCGACCCAGATTGGCGAGGCCGAAGCGCCAGGTCAGCCCGCTCGCGCCGGTCGCACGGCCGAGCATACGCAGCGCGCACCAGGCGACGGCACCGAACAGCGCAAACGCGCCGCAAAATCCGCCGAACACGATGAGGCCCAACCGCAATTCACCGGCTTGCCACACCACCAGTCCCGCAACCGCCGCCAGGCCGGCCGCGTAGGCAAACAACGCCGACTGGCGCGGCGGCCCGAGATCGCGCCGCAGCACGCGCAATGCCGGCACGTTCTTCAGTTGCAGCAAGGGCGGCAACGCAAAGCCGAGCAGTAACACGATGCCGACGGCGCAGCCCTGCAGCGCCGGCAGCAACGTCGGCTGGGGCAATGGCACTTTAATCAATTCGTCGATCATCCACACGATCACCGCCTGCCCCGCGTAACCACCGGCCGCGCCGAGCAATGAAGCAAAAACGCCCAGCAGCGCGAACTCGCGCAGCAGCAGGGACATCAATTTTGGCTGGCTTGCACCGAGGCAGCGCATGACGGCATAACCGTCAAGGTGGCGCTTGATGTAGTACTGCGTGCCGAGCGCAATCGCCACCGCCGCCAGGATCACCGCCAGGAGCGCGGCGAGGCTGACGAACTGGCTGGCGCGATCGAGCGTGCCGCGGATTTCCGGTCGCGCGTGGGTGAGGCTCTGCAGGGTTTCGCCGCGCCCCAGCCGTGAGGTCACCCACTGCTCGAAGGCTGCTGCGTCGGCACGCTCGCCGGCCACCAGCAAGTGGTACCAGACGCGACTGCCGGTCTGCACGAGCCCGGTTGCGGCGACGTCGTCGATGCGCATCAGCAGGCGCGGCGCGAAATTGAAGAACGAAGCGCCGCGGTCCGGTTCCAGCGTTAGAATCGCGCCGACCTTGAATATGCTGTTGCCGAGTTCCAGCCGGTCGCCGACGCTGAGCGCAAACACCCCGGCCATGCGTTCGTCTATCCACACCTCGCCGGCCGCCGGCAGCGCGTCGGTCACCGCATCGGCGGCACCCGCCGCCGGTGCGATGCGCAGTTTGCCGCGTAACGGATAGCCCCCGGCCACCGCCTTCACCGCAACCATCTGCGCTTCGTTGCCGGTGCGTGCCATGCTGGTGAAGCTCATGCTCTCAGTCTGCCTGAGGCCGCGCCCGGCGATTTCGTCGCGCCTCGCCTGCTGCCACGGATGGTCCGCCACCAGCACGACATCACCGCCGAGCAATTGATGCGCCTCGCGCGTCAGCGCCTGGTGCAGGCGGTCGGCGAAAAACCCGACGCTGCTGACGCTGGCCACCGCCACCACCAGCGCGATCGCCAGCACGCGCAATTCGCCTGCCCGCCAGTCGCGCCACAGCATGGTCAGCGCCAGCCGTGTCATACCGTACGGCCGCCGGCAAGCCGGATCACGCGCGCGCAACGCCGCGCGAGCTCATCGTCGTGGGTGACGAGGACGAGCGTGGTGCCGCGCTCGGCATTGAGCTCGAACAAGAGGTCGATGACGCCGGCGCCGGTCGCCGCGTCGAGATTGCCGGTCGGTTCATCGGCCAGCAGCAATTGCGGTTTCATGACGAATGCGCGCGCCAGCGCCACGCGCTGCTGCTCCCCGCCCGACAGCGTTTTCGGATAATGGTGCAGGCGCTCGCCGAGCCCGACCCGGTCCAGCATCGCCGCGGCCGCGCCGGCGGCATCACTTGCGCCGGAAAGTTCCACGGGCAGCATGACGTTTTCGAGCGCGTTGAGCGCCGGCAACAGTTGAAACGACTGGAAGACGAAACCGAGCAGGCGCGCGCGCAGCGCCGCGCGGCCGTCTTCATCGAGCGAAAACAGATCCTGCCCGGCCAGCTCGACGCTGCCTGCGGTGGGCACGTCGAGCCCGGCGAGCAGTCCCAACAAGGTCGATTTGCCGGAGCCGGACGCACCGACTATCGCCACCGCGTCGCCGGGCATGACCGCGAGGCCGATATCCTGCAAAATGGCCAGTGATTGCGCGCCATTGGCCACACTCTTGCACAGGCCGCGCGCGGCAACGATGGGGGACGAATTGTTCATGTGGCTAAAAATTATCCTGATCGTCCTGGCGGTTCTCGGCTCCACGCTCGCGCAGGCCGCGCCAACGATACTGGTGTTCGGTGACAGTTTGTCGGCGGCCTACGGCATCCGCCAACAGGACGGCTGGGTAACACTGCTGCAACAGCGCCTGCAAGATCAGCGGCTGGATTATAACGTAGTCAACGCCAGCGTCAGCGGCGAGACTTCGAGCGGTGGCGCCACCCGCATCGCCGGCGCACTCGCCCGCCACAAACCCGCGATCACCATCGTCGAACTCGGTGCCAACGACGGCCTGCGCGGCCTGCCGCTTGCGCAGATGACGGAAAATCTGGCCGCCATCGTGGGCGCTGCGAAAAAAGCCGGCAGCCGCGTAGTGCTGGTCGGCATGCGCCTGCCGCCTAACTACGGCGCGCGCTACAGCGAAGACTACGCCAAGGCCTTTGCCGGTCTCGCCAAGCGTTACCAATGCGCCTTCGTGCCCTTCCTGCTCGACGGCCTCGCCGCCAAACGCGAATACCTGCAGGACGACAACCTGCACCCGACCGCCGCGGCGCAGGAAAAAATTCTCGACAATGTGTGGCCGCAACTGCTGCCGCTGTTGAAGACGCCGATGCGCAAATCCTGACGCCGTCAGGCCACGCCGATCGTCGCCGCGCCCGCTTTCAGCGTGCCGATTTCGCACGCATATTTGAAGCCTTGCCGCTGGAAGATCTCCAGCACCCGCGGCGCCGTGGCGCGATCGCACGCGACGAGCAGGCCGCCGCTCGTCTGCGGGTCGGTCAGGAGGTTTTTCTGCCACGCGGGCATGGCGGACGGCAGCGTCACGTGCGCGGCGACGCTCTCCCAGTTGCGCTCGGAGGCACCCGTTGCGTAGCCGTCCTGCGCAAGATGTCGCGCCGCCGAAAGTATCGGCAGCGACTCGAAGCGGATTTCCGCGCGCAATTTCGAGCCGCGGCAGATTTCATGCAGATGCCCGAGCAGGCCGAAGCCGGTGATGTCGGTCAACGCATGCACGCCGTCGAGTTCCGCGAGTTCGACCCCCGGCGTATTGAGCTGGGTCGTGGATTCGAGCATTTGCTGATACGCCTTGTCTCGCAACTCGCCCTTCTTCAACGCGGCGCTCATCACGCCGACGCCCAGCGCCTTGCCCAGTATCAGCACGTCGCCAGCCTGCGCGCGATCGTTGCGCTTCACGCGGGCGGGATGCACCAGTCCCAATGCCACCAGACCGTAGATCGGCTCCGGATTGTCGATCGAGTGGCCGCCGGCGATCGGTATGCCGACCGCCGAGCATACCGACTGGCCGCCGGCGAGAATCTGCTGCATCGCCTCGATAGGCAGCTTGCCGACCGGCATGCCAACGAGCGCCAGCGCAAACAACGGCTTCGCACCCATCGCGTAAATGTCGGATAGGGCGTTAGTCGCCGCGATGCGGCCGAAATCGTACGGATCATCGACGATCGGCAGAAAGAAATCCGTCGTCGCGACTATCGCCTGCTGATCATTGATGCGGTAGACGGCCGCATCGTCGCTCGACTCGGCGCCGACGAGCAGGTCCGGATACACGCCCGCGAGCGGCACCTTCGACAGCAACTCCCCCAGCAACGCTGGCGGTAGTTTGCAGCCTCATCCGCCGCCGTGTGAGAATGCGGTCAGTTTGATTTTCTGCATATCCACGGGATTGTTCATCGGGGCTTATTTTGCGTAACAGCGCTGTGCGCAATGGCGATTTGATTACCGTAGCACAACTCGCCGAGTTTGACGAGATAATCGACGTGCGCTCCGAGTCGGAATTCGCCGCGGATCATATACCCGGCGCAATCAACTGCCCGGTGTTGAACGACGACGAGCGGGCGCGCGTGGGCACCCTTTACAAGCAAGTGTCTGCGTTCGACGCCAAAAAACTCGGCGCCGCCCTCGTGAGCCGCAACATCGCGCGCCACATCGACGCCACGTTTGCGCCGCGGCCGCGGATCTGGCGTCCGCTCGTCTATTGCTGGCGCGGCGGCGGCCGCAGCGGCGCGCTGGCGCACGTGTTGCAGGCGATCGGCTGGCGCGCGGGACGCCTCGACGGCGGCTACAAAGCCTACCGGCACGCGGTGATCAATGACCTTGAGAAACTGCCGCGCAAGTTCGATTGGCGCGTCATCTGCGGACTCACCGGTTCCGGCAAAAGCCGACTGCTGCGCGCCGTCGCGGCGCGCGGCGCACAAGTGCTCGACCTCGAAGCGCTTGCCGCGCATCGCGGTTCGGTGCTCGGCAATTTGCCGGACGAGCGCCAGCCGCCGCAAAAATGGTTCGAAAGCCTGGTGTGGTCGGAGTTGCACCAATTCGACCGCGCGCAACCCATCTTCGTCGAAGCCGAAAGCAAAAAAATCGGCAACTTGCGCGTGCCGCAAACGCTGATTGCCGAGATGTGGCTAAGCGCGTGCGTGAAACTTGAGGCGCCGATCGGGTTGCGCGTGGAGATGCTGATCGACGAATACCGTCATTTCGTTGCTGACCCAGCCCTGCTCGGCATCCAGCTCGATTGCCTCGCAGCGCATTACGGACAAGCGCAGATCGGCGCGTGGAAAGCGCTTGCGGGCTCCGGCGCATGGGATATGCTGGTGCGCGAACTGCTCGAATCGCACTACGATCCGGCCTACACGCGCTCGACGCTCAAGCATTATGCGCATCTTGCGCAGGGCGAATCGCTGCGCGTAACCGCGAACGGCGACGACGCGTTCGAACGGCTGGCCGTGCGCTGTCTCGCGAGTACCGCGCAAGGCGCCCATAACCGCTGAACGCGCCGGCGCGGATGCTATAATTGCGTCCGATTTGAGCAGTCTGCCCCCATTGCCGTCAGCGAGCACAGCCATTCCCGCGCAACGCGGATGGTGGCTGCTGTTGCTTCTCGCCATCGTCATCTGGGGCGGCAACCTCGAATTTCGCAAGCTGTCTCTGAGCGACGAAGGCCGCTACTCGGAAATACCGCGCTACATGGCGCACAGCGACGACTGGATCACGCCGCGCCTGAACGGCATCAAGTATTTCGAGAAACCCCCGCTCCAGTATTGGGCGACCGCCGCCGCCTACCGGGTATTCGGCGAGCATAACTGGAGCGCGCGAATATGGCCGGCGCTGACCGGCATGCTCGGCGTGCTGCTGATGTTTTACGCCGGCTTGCGCCTCTACGGCCCGGTGGTCGGACTGTATACCGCGCTGGTGCTCGCGAGCAGCCTGCTCTATTCGGCAATGGCGCATATCCTCACGCTCGACATGGGACTGGCGTTTTTTCTGACCATGGCGCTGGCGGGCATCCTGCTCGGGCTCGATCCGCGCGCGGATGCCCGGACCAACCGACGATGGATGCATGTCGCTGCCGCCGGTTGCGCGTTTGCCGTGTTGAGCAAAGGGCTCGTCGGCATCGTCCTGCCGGCCGCAGTGGTCGTCCTCTACATGCTGGTCAAGCGCGATTTTTCGCTGTTGCGCAGGCTGCATCTCGTCACTGGCGGTCTCATCTTTCTGGCCATCAGCGCGCCGTGGTTTATCGCGGTATCGGTGAAAAATCCCGAGTTCGCCTGGTTCTTCTTCATCCACGAACATGTGCAACGCTATACCTCGACCATCCACCAGCGCTACCAGCCGTGGTACTTTTTCATCCCGATCCTGGTCCTCGGCATGTTGCCGTGGACCATCACGCTGGTGCACGCGCTCGTCGCGGCACGCAAACGCCTGGCCAGCGGCAAGGATTTCGACCCCCTGCTTTTCACCCTGTTGTGGGCGGGATTCATTTTTGTATTTTTCTCACTGTCCGGCTCCAAGCTTCCCTCCTACATCCTGCCGATGTCTCCCGCGCTGGCGCTCGTCGTCGCGCTGCGCCTGACGACGATCGGCGGGCGTACGCTGGCGTGGCAACTGGCGCCGCTCGCGCTGCTCGCAGCCGCCGGCCTCTTCGCCGTGCCGTATACGGCGCGGCTGGCCACCGAAGCGATTCCGGTCGAGATGTACCGCAATCAGATGCCGTGGCTTTATGCGGCGGCGGCGACCCTGCTCGCCGGGCTGCTCATCGCAATTGGGTGCGCTTGGCGCGGGCATGTGCAACGCGCAGTCGTGGCCTGCGCATTTGCCGGCCTCATTACCACGCAACTGCTGGTCGCGAGCGAAGACGGCCTGTCGCCGGCGCATTCCACTTATCATCTG
>JANNPG010000206.1:0-2653 GCA_031399805.1 Betaproteobacteria bacterium
TCCTTATGATTCCTTCCTTGATCGAAAGCTTGGGGCGCCAGCCGAGGGCGCGAATCTTCGCGGTATCCAGGAAAATGAACGGACTGTCGCCGATCCAGCCGCGCTCGCCCCCCGCGTAAACCAGCTTCGGCTTCATGCCGAGATGCCCGGTAATCCAGCTTATGGAGTCGTTGACCTGGCAATACTCGTCCTGGCCCAGGTTGAAAATATTTACCCGGTCTGCGCAGCGCTCGATGGCCAACAGCATTGCGTCGACGCAATCCTGCACATAGAGATAGGATTTCTTCTGCAATCCGTTGCCGAGCACGGGCAATTCTTCCGGGTTCTGCAACAATTGCCGGTAGAAATCGAAGACGTGCCCGTGCGTATAGCGCTCGCCGAGAATGGACACGAACCGGAAAATGAATCCCTGGAACCCGAAGCCCTCGCAGTAAGCGCAGATCAGTCCCTCCCCCGCCAGCTTGGACGCTCCGTACAGCGAGGTCTGTATCGGAAACGGCGCGTTCTCGGGCGTTGGAAATACCTGAGCCTCGCCGTAAATGGATCCGGTTGACGAGAAAGCTATCCGCCGCACGCCGTTCTTGCGCATCGCTTCGAGCACGTTGAACGTGGCAATGGTGTTCTGCTCCAGGTCTTGTCGCGGATGGTCCGTGCCAAATCGAACATCCGCGCTGGCAGCCAGATGGAAAACGACATCAACTCCCCGCACGGCCTCATCTAAGATACCGGCTTGAAGCAGATCCCCTTCGATGAAGCGGAATTTGGGATGGGCGCGGGCGCTTTCAACGAAACGCGGCTGACCGGTCGAAAAGTTGTCCAGCCCGACGATTGAGCAGCCTGAATTGAGCAGGCGGTCGCAAAGCGTGCTGCCGATGAACCCGGCGCATCCCGTGACCAATGCATTCACTATCTGCGCTCCGAAACATTGGCTGCCGCTTTATGTTGTGCCGGTTCTCGTTCGCGGAACACCCACTGCTTCGCCAGGACATAGCTAACTGCAAACGTCACAACGATTCCTGCAAGTGCGCCCGCAGTCGGTGGTAATTTGAACGCTCGCACGCATAGTTCTAAAACTGCCAGGTTTAGAATGTAGTTAATGGCAACGAGCCATACATAACGCCGCAGCCCGGCAGTCAAGCCTGAGTGGCGCAGCCGGAAAGTCACGTAGTAGTTCACTACATAGTGGAATAGCACGGCGAATGGATAAGCGATCGTTATCCCGATCCTGTAGTTGACACCGCGATAATCCACAAGAAACGCGAATATCCCTAGGTAAATGACTGTGGTTAGTGCGCCAGCAAGCAAAAAGAGAACTATTTGCCGACCATGCAGTCTGCCAACTTTCCTGAGCGTTGCGCAAATCGTCATACAGGTTTCAGCGTCATGCCGATGCAAAGATTGGCCGTAATAGAGGCAATTCCAAACGGAAAAAACGATCTATGCACTGTCTTGAAATACGGACAAAGTTCTTCAAGGATTTCATTCGGACGGTTAATATGCTCGCGCTCGATAAACCAGCGATAGGATTGTCGGTAGCGCTTTTCGAAAATTCGCTGCGCGGAAATTTTCCTCGCTAGCGCATAAGCGATACCGCCTTCGCACGGGATGACGATCGACAATGTTCCAGTTGTCGCGTTACACAGGCGCCTCAGTTCGCGCGCAGCTGAAGGAAGATCGGGCAGGTGCTCTAAGACGTGAATTGCAAGGATTCTGTCGAAGTAGCCATCAGGATAGTCCATGCGCTGCTGGCAGTCCGCAACCACGGCGTTCATCCCAGGGTGTCTGTGCTTCAGCTCGGCCACCATGTTTTCGCGAATATCCAACGCATAGTAGGCGCCACGCTGCGCAGAAGAGAGACGCTCGTACTGAAGATGTTCGCCTAGCCCAGCGCCAATCTCCAGCGTTGTCACGAACTGGGACGGCGCATGTACAACGGGGTACAAATGATTAAAGCGGTCGACGATGCCATATCGTCGAGGCAGCACCTCATGCCAATACTTCATGAAATCGTCACTGATTTCGCGCTGTTCCGGCGAAAGCGGGGGGAACGTCTTCGGCCACGCCGTAGCGCCGACGGACTTACCGATTGACTTGGAAAGTGTCACAGAGGCGAATGTTAACGCGACGCACTGTCAGCGCTGCCGTTGCGGTCAGAATTCCATCCTCGCGGCGCTTTTCATCATTTTCTGACTCGGCAGAGATACGAGTGTCGACCAATGCACGGACACCCTCCCAACTAATCGTCGAAATTGATCTTGCGATCGACGATGAATAGTGGCCTTCGCTTCACCTCATCGTAGATACGGCCCACGTATTCGCCCATTAAACCCAGGGAGAGAAGCTGCACGCCCGAAAAGAAAGTGACAACAAGAATGGTGGTCGGCAGACCCGGCGTCAAATCTACGCCGATGACCTTCTGAATTAGATACCAGGCGCCAAGTAGAAAGCTAAAGCCGGCGATGCATGCTCCAGCCAAAGACATCAATTGAAGCGGCTTTGTGCTGAAGCTGACCAGACCATTCAAACCGATTTTTAGAGAACCGATCAGTGGATTGTAGTTACCCTTTCCGTGGAGTCGCTGATTTCGCTCATACTCGACAAACGCTTGCTTATAACCCACATACGCCACGAGTCCTCTAAGAAAACCGTGGCT
>JANNPG010000239.1:0-1630 GCA_031399805.1 Betaproteobacteria bacterium
CGCTATTCCTTCCTCGCAAAAAAAGGAGCAAGTTGATTGACTGCAGCAGTGGACGAATTCGAATTTTTTCTCGACAAGCCATGGTCGGACGGGTTGCCGGTCGTCACGCCGACCGAGGCACGCGTGCAACGCATGCTCGCGGCCACGCGCCGCGACCCCGGCGAACTCATCGGCCGCATCCCGCCAATGCTTGAGCCGGCCACCGTGCGCACGGTCGCGATCCACGCGCTGATGGCGGGCTGCAAACCGGAATACCTGCCCGTCGTGCTCGGCGCGCTCGAACTCATGCTGCGCGAGGAATTCAACATGAACGGCGTGCAGGGCACGATGCATGGCGTCGCACCCCTGATGATCGTCAACGGCCCGTACGCAAAAACGATCGGGATTCACGGCGGCAACGGCTGCTTCGGCCCGGGCTTTCGCGCCAATGCAGCGATCGGCCGCGCGATCCGTTTGATGATGATGAATCTCGGCGGCGGCATCGCCGGCGTCGCCTCCGCCACGATATTTGCGACGCCCCTGCGCTATACCGCGTGCATCACGGAAAACGTGGAACGCTCGCCATGGGAGAGTCTCGCGATGTCGAAAGGTTATTTAGCGGACGACAACGTGATCACCTGCGCGATGGTGGAAAGTCCCAAGCTCTGCTTCGATGACGTCAGCCAGGAGCCGCAGCGCCTGCTCACCGGCATTGCCGACGGCATGACCGGCATGGGCTCGTGGAACATGCACGCGCGTTCCGACATGGTCGTTGCGATGGGCCCGCAGCACGCCGCGATCTGCGCGAACGGCGGCCTGAGCCGCGCGGATGTTCATCGGAAACTGTGCGCGATGGCGGGACGCAAGGTGCGCGACCTCAAGGGTGGCGGCAACTGGCGGCGCGAGCGCGCGCTGCAATTTCCGATTGCGGTCGATCCCGACGACGACGATTGTTTCATTCCCGCGATCAAGGACGCGCAGGACCTGCAATTGATCGTCGCCGGCGGCTGGGGCCCGTGCACGGCCATCTGCCACGGCTGGAGCGGCGGCAGCCGCGCGGTGCATGGCAAGTATGAGGTTCAGTGATTGAGTGATTAAGTGATTGAACGAAAAAATCACTGAATCACCTAATCACCAAATCACTATTCACCGATCACCCATCACCATTTACCATTCACAATTACTATTAGCGACCGTAAACTAAGGAATCACTCATGACCACCGACCTTCCATTCATAGACCCGACCGCAGGTGGCGGCAAAACGCGTATCGCCCTGGCGCCGCGCCCGATGGACCTCGCAGGCAAAACCGTCGGGCTGCTCGACAACACCAAGGAACAGGCCGACGTGATACTGGAAACCGTGGCGACTGCCCTTCGCGAGCGTTATGGCGTTGCGAAAGTGGTGATACGCCGCAAGGAGCACTACTCGAAACCCGCGACCGACGCGTTGATCGCCGAGATGGCCAAGGAAGTGCAGGTCGCGGTCGCCGCCGTCGGCGTGCGGCCGAAAATCAGGCCGCGCGGATCGCGTTCGGTCTGCTCGCTGAGGCGGCGCAGCGAAATGGTCAATGCACCCAGTTCGCCTAGCAGCCGTTCGAGTTCGGGCAGGGTTTCCGCGCTGAAGCGTTTCACATCGGCGCCCACCGTGTC
>JANNPG010000265.1:0-6653 GCA_031399805.1 Betaproteobacteria bacterium
GCGCTGCGCTACATGGCGACTCACAATATCGATCCGGCCGACACTGCGATGGGCTTATTGGTCCAGCCGCTCGTGTCCGCACGCGCCTCCGGTGGCGGGCTGAGCCGCTCGGCAGACGACGGCATGGTGCTGAGCGCCACCTGGGGACTGGGTTCGGCCATTGCCCAGGGCGAAGTCACGCCCGACCGCTACGAATTGAGCCGCGACGGGAAACTGCTGGGCGTTACGCCGGGCCGCAAGGATCACGAAGTTGGCTGCGTGCATCGCGGGGAGCCGACCGCCCGCGTCGTTTCGCGCGCACGCTCGACCGAACCCTGCCTGAACGAAGCGCAGGCGGTCGAACTCGGCAATCTGCTGCGCAGGGTCGAACACCTGATGGGCATGCCGGTGGAAATCGAATGGGCAATGGATGAAACCGGATTCAAGCTGCTGCAGTCGCGACCGCTGCACACGGAGTCTGCCGCGGTGCCGGACGAAGTCTGGCAGCACCGCCCTCGCCTCAACGGCCATGCTGCCGGTATAGGCTGGAGCACGGGACGGGCTTGCGTGGTCAACTGCGAATGCGAACTTTCGCGCGTGGCGCCCGGCGACATCCTGGTGACCAAAGTTGCAGGGCCGGCTTTGAGCCACATTCTGACCCGTGTCGCCGGCGTCGTTGCCGAGCGTGGCGGCAGCACCTCCCACATGGCATCGCTCGCGCGCGAGCGCGGCATTCCCATGGTGCTCGGCGTGCTCAACGCCACGCAGCGCATTCCTGACGGCTCGACGGTGGCCGTGGACGGTGTTGCGGGCGTGGTGCGCTGGATGGCCTGATGGCGCGCCCGCGGGTGTTCGTCACCCAACCGGTGGCGGAAAGCGCCATCGCGCGACTGCATGAGGTCGCCGACGTCAGCCTGAATTCCGACCCCCTGCACATTCCCGGCAAGCCCGAATTGCTGGCGGCCGCGCGCGCTCATGACATCCTGTTTTGCCTCCTGCACGACCGCATAGACCGCGACGTAATCTGTGCGAATCCCAGGCTGCGCATGATTGCATCGATGACCATCACGCCGGCCGACATTGACACTGCCGCGGCAACCGCGCAGCGCGTGCCCGTCACGGTCATACCCTCGGCGCTGCTTAACGACGCGACCGCCGACCATGCGTGGGCGCTCATGTTTGCGGTTGGCAGGCGTATCGTGGAAGCCGACCGCCTCGCGCGCGCCGGCATCATACCCGGCTCGCAATCGAACTATCTGACCGCCGCTGGCATCTCCGGCAAGACCCTCGGTCTGGTCGGCGTCGGCGGCGTTGGCCGTGCGGTCGCGCAGCGCGCGCGCGGATTCCCGCTGCGCGTCATTTATACCGACCCGCGCCGTCTCGCCGCAGATGAAGAGCAGTTGCTCGGACTAACGTGGAGGCCGTTCGACGACCTGATCGCCGCGTCCGACTATGTTTCGCTGCATGTGAATCTGAGCGCCGGCACGCGCCACCTGATCGGCGCGCGCGAATTTAACCTGATGAAACCAACTGCTTTTCTGATTAACACGTCGCGCGGACCGATCGTCGACGAGGCGGCGTTGATCTGCGCGCTGAGCGAGCGCCGGATTGCCGGCGCGGGGCTCGACGTATTCGAACACGAGCCAGGCATCGATCCGGTGTTGCTCGGTTTGCCCAATACGGTGATCACGCCGCACATGGGAAGCGCGGTCGGCGAATTGAGGGCAGCCATGGCGAATGTGGCGGTGGATAATATAATAGCGGTGCTGGACGGCAGGCCGCCGCCCAATTGCTGGAACAAGGAAATCTACGCGATGCAGCGGTCGTAGAACGCAGGGGCGCAGGTTGCGCCGGGGTTATCGATAAAGGAGCAGGCATGGCGGCAAAAGCAAAAGTGGTCCTCACCGATTACGTGTGGGAGTCACTCGACGTGGAAAAGAAAACGCTCGCCGGACTGGCCGACCTCGTGGCGTTGCAGACCAAAAAGCCCGCCGATTTTCTGGCCGAGGCCAGGGACTGCGACGCATTGCTTAATACCTATGCCGGTCCGATTACCGCCGAGGTCATGGCGCAAATGCCGAAGTGCAGGATCATCGCGCGCTACGGTATCGGTGTCGATACCATCGATCTGGACGCGGCGACCCAGGCCGGCATCATCGTTACCAACAATCCGACTTACTGCATCGAAGAGGTCGCCGAACACACCATTGCCTTGTTGCTGGCGGCCGCGCGAAAAATCGCCTTCTACGACCGTCTGGTGCGCGCCGGACGCTGGGAAGTGCCGCCCGGCAAGCCGATGTTCCGACTGGCGGGCAGCACGCTCGGCCTGGTCGGGTTTGGCAATATCGCGCGTCAAGTGGCGGTGCGCGCGGCGGCCTTCGGCATGCGCGTGCTGTTCGCCGACCCGTATATCAAGGACGGCCAGTTCGGCGAACCCGGCAGGAAAATGGAACTGCGCGCGATGCTGGCGGAAGCGGACTTTGTCTCGCTGCATCCGCCGCTCACGCCACAGACCCGAAAAATGATCAATGATGAGGCTTTCTCGCACATGAAGCCGACCGCGATTCTGGTCAACTGTGCGCGCGGCCCTATTGTGGATACCGAAGCTCTGGTGCGCGCTCTCGACGCCCGGAAAATCGCCGGCTGCGCACTCGACACGATAGATCCCGAACCCCTGCCCGACCCGCATCCGTTGCGCGGACGCGAGAATGTCATCATCAATCCGCACGCAGCCTGGTATAGCGAGCAGGCCATGGTCGGACTGCAGGCGGGCGCGCCCGGTGAGGTGAAACGCGTACTGTCGGGCGAATGGCCGATTAATGTCGTAAACCCCGCCGTAAAAGGCAAAAGTCGCGCGGGGCTGTAACCCGGCGCCGATACCAATCCAGTGTCCTTCCATTTAATGCACGAAAGAAAGGCAGGAATGATCCGATGAAGCTGCTGCGTTACGGAAAAAACGGCTACGAAAAGCCCGGGCTACTCGACCACTCGGACCAGATCCGCGACTTGTCGGGAGTAATCGGCAATCTGGACCCACAGGCCATTTCGCCGGCGGGACTCAGGAAACTGCGCTCGATCAATCCCGCGTCGTTGCCGCTCGTCAAAGGCAAGCCGCGGCTCGGCGTGCCCTTTGTCGGTATCAGCAAGTTCGTGGCGGTGGGCCTTAATTACTCCGACCACGCGGCCGAAGCAGGCATGCCGGTGCCGACGGAACCGGTGCTGTTCATGAAGACGACGACCTCGATAACAGGACCCAACGATCCGGTGATTCTGCCGAAGGATGCGCAGAAAGGCGATTGGGAGGTCGAACTTGGCATCGTCATCGGCTCGACCGCACGTTACGTACCGGAAGACCGCGCACTCGATTACGTTGCCGGCTATTGCGTGGTCAATGACGTCTCGGAGCGCAATTACCAGCTCGAGCGCGGCAGCCAATGGGATCGCGGCAAAGGCTGCGACACGTTCGGGCCGATCGGGCCCTACCTCGTCACCACCGATGAGATTCCCAATCCGCAGGCGCTCGACATGTGGCTCGATCTTAACGGCCAGCGCATGCAAACAGGCAATACGCGCACCATGATCTTCGGCGCAGCCTACCTGGTCAGTTACATCAGCCGCTTCATGACCTTGCTGCCGGGCGACGTCATTACGACCGGCACCCCGCCGGGCGTCGGACTGGGCAAAAAGCCGCCGGTGTTTCTCAAGCCCGGCGACGTCATGACGCTGGGCCTGCGCGGGCTTGGCGAGCAGCGCCAGGAAGTGCGTGCATTCACGCCGGAATTCTGGAAAAACTATCCGTAAGTACTAAGCCCGGTCGGCCGTGACGATTATCCGGCGCACGCAGCTAAAAAAAACGCCCACCGGCAATACCGGTGGGCGGTGGTAACCACTCGTAAGGAGATTTAGCGTGGGTTACCCAAAACTTGAGCCAAGCGTTTCACGCTCGGTTTGCAATGCGCGCGGCAGCTTTTTCTGCAGGTTTTTGAACAATACATCGTGATCCAGCAATTCCTTGCGCCATAGCGTGGCGTCGAGCGACATGAGCTTCCCGAACCGTTCGCGGCTCATGGTGTCCATACCCGTGAAATCGATGTCCTCGTAGCGCGGCGCCCGGCCCAGCGGCGTATCGACCGCCTGTGCCTGACCGCTGCAGCGTTCGATAATCCATTTCAGCACCCGCATGTTTTCGCCGAACCCCGGCCACATGAACTTGCCATTTTCATCGATACGGAACCAGTTCACGCCGAAAATGCGCGGCGGATGCGCGAGTTTGCCACCCACTTCAAGCCAGTGCTTGAAATAATCCCCGAAATGGTAGCCGCAAAATGGCAGCATTGCGAACGGATCGCGGCGCACGACACCCTGGGCACCTGTCATGGCGGCAGTGGTTTCGGATGCCATCGTCGCTGCGAGATAGACGCCGCTGGTCCAGTCCCGCGCTTCCGTCACCAATGGCACGGTGGTGCTGCGCCGGCCGCCGAACAGAAATGCGGAGATCGGCACGCCAGCCGGATTTTCCCAGTCGGGATCCGCGCAGGGAATCTGCGATAAGTGCACGGTAAAACGGGAGTTCGGATGCGCCGCTTTGCGCCCGCAGCCGGGCGTCCATTCCTTGCCCTGCCAGTCGATGAGGTTCTCCGGCGGCGTCTTGCTCATGCCTTCCCACCACACATCGCCGTCGGGTGTCAGCGCGACGTTGGTGAAAATAACGTTTTTGTCGAGCGCGGCCAGGCAGTTGGCGTTGGTGTCCCGCGAGGTGCCGGGCGCCACGCCAAAGGCGCCCGATTCGGGATTGATCGCGTATAAACGCCCGTCCTTACCCGGTTTGATCCATGCGATGTCTTCACCGATGGTGGTGACTTTCCATCCGTTCAGCGCTTGCGGCGGGATCAGCATGGCCAGATTGGTCTTGCCGCATGCGCTCGGAAACGCCGCCGCGATGTAATGCTTGTCGCCGCCGGGGGGCTGAATGCCGAGAATCAGCATGTGCTCGGCCAACCACCCTTGTTCACGCGCCATGATCGATGCGATGCGCAGCGCGAAGCATTTTTTGCCGAGCAGGGCGTTGCCGCCGTAACCACTGCCGAACGACCAGATCGATTTTTCTTCCGGGAAATGCACGATCCATTTATCCGTCTTGTTGCTGGGCCACGGAAGGTCCTTCTGCCCCGCCGCCAGCGGCATGCCAACCGAGTGCACGCACGGCACGAAGAAACCGTCCGTTCCCAGCACGTCCAGCACGGCGCGTCCCATGCGCGTCATGATGCGCATGCTGGCCACGACGTACGGCGAGTCCGTGAGTTCCACCCCGATATGGGAAATATGCGATCCCAGCGGGCCCATGCTGAACGGGATCACGTAGAGGGTACGGCCGCGCATGCAGCCGTCGAAAAGCTTGTCCAGCGTCGCCTTCATCTCGGCCGGCGCTATCCAGTTATTGTTGGGACCGGCTTCGTCCTTGGTCTTGCTGCATACGAAGGTGCGATCTTCCATGCGCGCGACGTCATCGGGATCGGAGCGCGCAAGAAAACAATTCGGCCGTTTTTGAGCGTTAAGCCTGATCAGCGTGCCGGCGCGCACCATCTCTTCACACAGGCGGTCATATTCCGCTTGCGACCCGTCGCACCAGTAAATTTCGTCGGGTTTCGTCAGTTGCGCAATTTCACGCACCCAGGCTTTGAGTTTTTGATGGCGCACGTAGTCCGGCGATTCCATGGGCTCCGGTAAGCGTGCAGCGGTGGCCGTTTGCTTCATTACCTGCCTTCTCCTGTCGGCAACCTGATTCTTTTCTGTGGATCAGATGCTTATGTGATTCGCCCGGCTGGGTGGGCGAGAAAGGACGAAAATTTTACCGCAAATCGCCGATCGATTACAGCCTTCCAGCCCATTGCTCGCCAAAAATATTAAACTGTATTAATTCAATAAGTTACAGGTTTATCGAAGGCGGCGGCGCAGGACCGCGAGCGGCGTCATGGCGACCGCCGCACACAGCAGGAACGGCACTGCCAGTTTAGTCATCAGCGCCCAACCCTGCAATGTGAACAAAAGGCCCGATAACGCGAAACCAACGCAGCTCAAGGTAAGAGCCACACCCGTCAGCACGATGCTCATAACGCCGTAACGCTTGATCAACTCGCCGGTGAAGAAGGACGGCGCGAACATCGCGATCACATGCCACTGCGGATACGCGGTGAGGGGTGAGGACGGAGACGGGAAAAGGCGAAGCCGGGGGTTGCTGGCTCCCACCTCCTCTCGCCTTGCTCCTGACTGGCGCGTCAGCGCCTTGCGAACTGCGTCTTGCCGAACAGAATATCCCGCGACTTGTCGTCGTGGGGCGCGGTATTGTTGACGTCGGACAGCACCTGCAGCGCGCGCACCACAGCGGGGCGCGCATCGATGGCGTCGAACCAGCGTTTCGCGTGCGGATATTCGGGCAGATTAATGCCGCGCTTGTCGGCATTGCGCATCCACGGAAACACCGCCATGTCAGCAATCGAGTATTCGTCGCCAGCCAGGTACGGTGCCTCGGCAAGCCGCGTGTCCATGACGTTGGTCAACCGGTTCGCCTCATTCGTATACCGCTCGACCGCGTAGGTAATCTTATCGACTGCATACGCCCGGAAGTGGTTGGCCTGTCCAAACATCGGACCGACGCCGCCCATCTGCCACATCAG
>JANNPG010000266.1:0-17231 GCA_031399805.1 Betaproteobacteria bacterium
GAACGGGTTGGTGAAGATCTTGCCGAAATCCCACACCGATTTGATGTTGGGATAACGCGTCAGGATCAGCTCCACCATATGCGCGTTGTAGGCGTTGATCAGGAACGCGAGCTGCTGCTCATTGCGCCAGCCCTTGAAGTCGGCTTCGCTCACTTGCGACAGGCTCGCGAGATAGGACTTGAGCGCGTCGCGGTGCTGGGCGAGCGCGGCGTAGCGCACCTGCGACGCCTTGCCGCCGTCGATCACGACGACGTGCTTCGTCAGCAGTTCACCCCACGCGGTGTGCCGGTGGTCGAACTGCGCGCTGGCATTGCCCCATAGCAGCAGCGATAACGATGAGAGCAGAATCACGGTAAAACGTCCGGGCTTCATTTCTGTTTCTTTCCTTTTCGTCCTTTGCGGTTAAAGGTTTTACGAGCGCATCCACGCATGGTAGCGCTCCATCCATTGCAGCAGATTCCCGGGCTGGTGCGCGCGCTTCCATGCGCCCGCCGCATATTTGTTGGCCTCGGCGAGCGTGGGATAGATGTGAATCGTGCCGAGGATTTTGTTGAGGCCCAGGCCGTGGCGCATCGCAGCGACGTACTCGGCGAGCAAATCGCCGGCGTGCTCGCCGACGATGGTGGCGCCGAGGATTTTGTCCCTGGCCGGCACCGTCAGTACCTTGACCACGCCGTGCGCCTCGCCGTCGGTGATCGCGCGGTCGAGATCGTCGATGCCGTAAGTGGTGACTTCGTAAGCAACGCCTTTTTGCTTGGCGTCCGTTTCGTTCAAGCCGACGCGCGCGACTTCCGGATCGGTGAACGTCGCCCACGGAATCACCGAGTAGTCAGCCTTGAACTTCTTCATCCCGCCGAACAGCGCGTTGACCGCCGCGTACCACGCCTGGTGCGCGGCGGTATGGGTGAACTGGAACGGCCCCGCAACATCGCCGCAGGCGTAAATGTTGGGGTAAATCGTTTGCAAGTATTCGTTGGTTTCGACGGTGCGCGTGTTTGACACCGGGATGTCGAGCTCCTCAAGCCCGTAACCGCTGGTGTTGGCGACGCGGCCGACCGCGCACAGCAGCGCGTCGAATTCAATCTCCACGTCCTTGCCGTCATGCTCGCAAACCAGGATTTTGCGCCCGTTCTCGATCTTGAATTGCGTGGCGCGATGGCCGGTGAGCACGTTGATGCCCTCAGTGTGGAAACGCTCGAGCACCATGCCGGAAATTTCCGGGTCTTCGCGGATCAGGATGCGCGGCAGCAATTCGACCTGCGTTACCTGCGAGCCAAAGCGCGCAAAGCATTGTGTCAACTCGCAGCCGATCGGTCCGCCGCCGAGGACCACCAGCCGCCGCGGCAGCGCGCGTAGATTCCACACCGTATCGGAGGTTACGTAACCGACCTCATCGATGCCGGGGATCGGCGGCACGAACGGACGGGCGCCGGCAGCGATCACGATGTTGCGCGTGGTGATCGTCCTGGCGTTGACCGCGACTGTCCACGGCGAGGTGATCTTCGCGTCGCCCGTGATGCACTCGACGCCGAGCTTGCGGTAGCGCTCGCTGGAATCGTGCGGTTCGACGGTTTTGATGATGCGCTGCACGCGCTCCATGGCATCGGCGAAATCGAACTCCGCGTGCGCCGACTTGATGCCGAATTCCGGCGCGCGCCTGATGTGCGACAGGAATTTGGCCGTGCGGATCAGCGCTTTCGACGGCACGCAGCCGGTATTCAGGCAGTCGCCGCCCATTTTGTGCTTTTCGATCAGCGTGACTTCGGCTTTGACCGCGGCCGCGATATAGGCGGTCACCAGTCCTGCGGAGCCGGCGCCGATCACCACCAGGTTACGGTCGAAACGCGCCGGCTTGACCCATTTTGCATAGACCTTGCGTGACTTGATGGTGCTGACGATCCACTTCGCAATAAGCGGGAAAATCCCGAGCAGGGTGAACGCGATGATCAGCGTAGGCGTAAGGATGTCTTTTGCCGGGTCGATGTTCGCAATCTCGGTACCGGCGTAGACATAAACGATGGTGCCGGCGAGCATACCGACCTGGCTGACCCAATAATAGGTCCACGTCCCGATCGGGGTCAGTCCCATCACCAGATTGATGACGAAAAACGGAAACGCCGGCACCAGGCGCAGCGTGAACAGATAAAACGGGCCGTCTTTGGCAATGCCGGCGTTGATCGCGGCTAACTTGTCGCCGAACTTTCTCTGGATCGCGTCGCGCAGCACGAAGCGCGAAGCCAGAAAAGCCAGTGTCGCACCGAGCGATGAGGCGAACGACACGATGACGGTTCCCCACATCAGCCCGAAAATCGCGCCTGCAACCAGCGTCATTACCGTGGCTCCCGGGAAGGACAGCGCGGTAACCATGACGTAGATGGCGAAGAATATTGCGACGGCCTGGACAGGTTTCGCCGCGTAGTAATCGGCTATCGCCGCCTGTTGCGACTTGAACCATTCGAGCGTGAAGTAATGGCCGAGGTCGAACGCGAAGAACGCGGCGATCAGCCCCAGGATGACGGCTGCGATCAGGAGCTTGCTTTTATGCATGGCTCAACCCTTTCAGGCCGGTTGCCTGGTGTTGCGTCGCAGACTGCGCGCGCGATTTGCGGTCAGACGCACGGCTTCGCTAATTCGATAGGCGGGACCGTGCGCGATGCGATGATGATACAAGGTATGGGCGGCCGAGAGCGGCGGCCAGTTCGCGAGAAAATCTGCCAGCCAGTGTTGGTGGTCGTAATGCAGCGGTAGCGCATCGATGTGAACGTCATTCACTTGCGTGCCGTAGATGGCCTTGTGCGGCGACGGGCGCAGTCCGATGCGCGTGATGACGCCGTAACGCGTGCCCGCGAAGTTCGGCATGCCGGCGGCGCCGTTGTTGATGACAACACCCGCGCCATCGCGTGTTGCGAAATCTATCAGCACCGGCAGGCAACTGTGGCTGCTGGCGATAATGCTGACGCCGGCCTGAGCAAACCATTGTGCGACGCGGTTACGTTGCGGTTCTTCGGCGAGCGCTTCCTGTGACAACCCCCAGCCCGCGAGTCCTTCGCAGTCGCCGTGCACGATTGCGATACGTGTGCCGCCAACCTGCGCGGTTGCGTGCATCGGCAAGGCCGCGAGACGCTCTCTCACCGACGGAAACGCGCGCGCGGTGTCGCGCAGCCGGTCCATGATGCGGTTCGAGCGCTCGACATCGGCATCGCCCACGAATTGCGGGTAACCGCAGCCGCAGCCCGCGGATTCATCATCGTGAGCAAGTTCGGTCTCGACATTGCCGCGCAACGCGGTGTGCGTGAGCACGCGCGAGTTGATCGCATCAAATCCCACGCCGTCGATATCGAACCAATTGAAGTCGCCGTTGAAAACGACAGTCGCAGGCTGCGGTTCGCTCAGGGCGAGATCGAGCACCGCGTCGAGCGCGGGTGAATTGCCATATAGGCCGCCCACTACGTACAGACATTCGGCCGGGAACGCAGCAGCGCGCGCCAGGTCGGCGGGCGCATAGCGGTAATGCAGCGGACAGCTGCGGCCCGGCGTCATGACAGGCGCTCAGCCGGCGATCGCGCCGCCGCAGCTCGACCCCTGGCCGGCGGTGCAGCCGTAGCAGTGGTCGGCGACCACGATCGGGTTGCGCGCGAGGTCGACGCCGGCAAGATCGCGCAGATGCGTGCGCGAGCGCGCCTTGTGGGAGAGCGGCAGGCCGAGCATCTGGTTGAAATCGCAGTCGTAGACGTAGCCGCGCCAGTCGACGCTGATCAGATTGCGGCACATCACCCCGTCGAGGTTGGCCGGTTGATACGCGTTTTTTAAGAGGTCCATGTAATGCGCGAACTGGCCTTTCGAGATCAGCATGCTGCCGAAGCGCTGGATCGGCATATTGGTGATGACGTAGAGCTGATTGAACGCGATGCCATAACGCTCGCCGAGCTGACGGTGGTAGTCGGTTTCGAGTTGTTGCTGCGCCGGCGGCAGCACCGCGCCCTGCGGGTTGTAGACCAGCGCAAGCTCGAGCCCGCTGCCCGGTTGTCCGTAGCCCCGTGCGTTGAGCGTTTGCAGCGCGCGGATGCTCGCGTCGAATACGCCTCTGCCGCGCTGGCGGTCGACGTTTTCTTCGAGGTAGCACGGCAGCGACGCCACCACTTCGACCCGGTGGTCGGCGAGAAAGCGGGCGAGATCGTGCTGCCCGGGTTGTTCGAGTATGGTCAGGTTGCAGCGGTCCATGACGTGCACGTCAAGATCGCGCGCGGCGCGCACCAGGTCGCGAAAGTGCGGATTGAGCTCGGGCGCACCGCCGGTCACGTCAAGTTTGGAAATGCGCGCAGCCTGCGTAAAAGCCAGCACGTCGTTGATCGTTTCACGCGCCATCATCTCGGTGCGATGCGGTCCGGCATTGACATGGCAATGCACGCACGACTGGTTGCATTTGTAGCCGAGATTGACCTGCAATGTCTCGAGTTGTTTGCGCTCGAGCGCAGGGAAATCCGTATTCCGGATCAGCGGCAGTGTGGCGTGCATGTATTCATCGACTCCGTCGATTGGTGAATAGTGAATGGTGAATGGAAAAGACCGATCGTATGTTCCGGAATCGAACCTTCCCTTTTTTGATGATTGACTATTTACGATTCGCCATTTACCTCACGGCAGTGAAGAATTCCCGCATCGGGATCCGCAGCCGCAGCCGGTAGCACAGCATGATCACGAACACGCGGCCGAGGCTGCGCCAGATGCCCATTTTGAGGAATTTGCGCGCGTCTGTCACTACGTGCTCGTCGAGCAGCAGCGGTGGCGCGACGGCGCGCAGTTTCTCGCTCAGCGCGACGTCTTCCAGTATCGGCTGTTCGGGAAAGCCGCCCAGCGCGTGGAACAGCGCGCTGCGCACGAACATCGCCTGGTCGCCGTATAAGACGCGGCTCAGGCGACAGCGCCAGTTATGCAGGCGCGAAATCAGGCGCAACCGCCAGTCGTCACCGGAAAACCGCTGCCGGAAGCCGCCCCACACGCAATCACGGTGAGCTTGCAGCGCGTTCAGCATCGCGATTGAGCCCTGCGGCAGCACGCTGTCGGCGTGCAGGAACAGCAGGATTTCGCCGCGCGCGACACGTGCGCCGGCGTTCATCTGCGCGGCGCGGCCGCGGGCGGAAGATACCAGCCGCACGCGCGGCTCGGCCGCTGCGACTTCGCGCGTGCGGTCGCTGCTGGCGCCGTCGACCACGATGATCTCGAAGCTGGCGCGTTGTTCGCGCAGTGTGGCAAGCGTGCGCGGCAGCGCCATTTCCTCGTTCAGAGCGGGGATCACGACCGAGATCACGGCTGCTCCGCTGTGAGTGACGCGGGCAGCGTGGCGCGCAGCCGTTCGCCGTAGCTTGCCGCAGTGCTGACGCCGTAACCGAATAGCTCCTCGCTCATGTTGAGCACGCGGGTGGCGAGGTCCAGGTAACCGCGGGCGGTGGCGGCGAGCGCGGGGAACTCATCGCCGCCAGAGCGTTCGACCCAGCGGCAGCCAAAGGCATGATGAGTGTCCTCCTGCGCCAACAGCATTTTTTGCCACGGCGCAAAGCGCGCGCCATGGCGGTTGAGTTCCGGATTCAGGCGTTTGAGCACGACGTCTCCCAATCCCTCGAGCACGACCTGCAGGCCGACCACGGAACCGGCGAGATCGCCGGACGCAAGGTCGTCATCGAGGCGCCGGCGGTAGTCGTCGAGCACCGCGATTGCCGGTGTGTGCAATGAACGCCCGCGCGGTGCGAGCAGCGTCGCCGCACCGTGAAATACCGTTGCATGCAGCGCTTCCTGTCCCGCCTGCAGCGCGAAGAATCGCCGCACCTTCGGGTCACGGCAGATGCGCGCCTGCACGCCGGCGGCGTCGCGCGCGATGCACTCGCCTTGCCACATCAGGTGAAACAGGCGGGCGATGCGGGTGGCTTTGTCCGTTCCGATTACGATGGCCATCGCCGGCTGTTTTGGTTCAGCCATGGCGCTACTTTATACCCAGGGCGCGGTCGAGCGAAACCGGCCCGGCGCCGCGGCCGATGAGATAGAGCATCAGCGCGGCCCACGAAAGGTGCGTGGGCCAGGCGTCGGGGTAGACGAAAATCTGGATTACCGCGGTCATGCCGAGCAGCGCGAACGCCGAGAGCCGTGTGCAGAGGCCCAGCACCAACAGGATCGAAAAGAGGTGCTCGGAATACGTCGCCAGGTGTGCCGCGAACTCCGGCGGCAGCAGCGGCACTTTGTAATCCTCGCGAAATAACGTGTAGGCGGTGTCGTTGACGGTCAGCAAACCGTCCACCTTGGTGCGGCCGGCCTTGAAGAAGATCGCGCCAATTGCAACGCGCGCGCAAAGCGCGAGCAGCCCGTGGCTGATGAGCCTGGTCGGCAGATCTGCGAGGCGATTCCAGGCGCCGCGCAGCCCTGCGCTCGGCGCGTCGATCGCCGGTGCGGTGGCGTGGCTCATGAGCGTTCTTCCCCGATCTGTTGGTTGTTATTGCATCAGCTGCGACCGAAAGCCCCGGCTTCAAGCAGCGTGGACATCAGTCGCTCGAGGTCGGCATCTCCTTGCACTTCGAGCGCGGCTTGTGCCGCTTCGGCCAGCGTGCCGCCCGTAGCGCACTCATCGAGAAAGGCGCAGCCTGCTGCGTCGAGCGCGATCCACGCGACGGCATCACGCGGGCGCACGAGCAGCGCACCTCCAGGCTGCCAGTCGAAGTCCGCATCGAAAGGCTCGGCGGCGCGGTTGCGCGACCAGATCGCATAAATCGGCGCGTCGGCAAACCACGCCCAGCGTGCCGCCGGATGCGGGCGCAGGACCGTGGCGGCAAGCGTCGCGGGCGCGAGGCCGGCGACCGCGGCGGGATCGAGCGCGACTGCGGTGGGCGCGACGTGCGCCTCGGTCCAATAGCGGTCGAGCCGCGCGACGCCGGGCAGGTAAGGCAGTTCGGCCGCCGGTTCGAAGCGTGCGAGGAAGTCGGCAAACGCCGCGCCATAGCGCAATAGCGTCGGATCGGTGGGCAGCGCTTCATGTACATGGATTGCGGCGGCGGCGCGAAACCACTCCTCGCCGACGAGCCGCGCCACTGCGGGGTAGTTGGCCTGCAGTGCGTCGATGCAGCCCTTCATGACGGTATTGCGATACACGGCAAATGCGGGCTGCGCCGCCAGCGCGGCAACTTCGGACGCGGGCTCGGCGTTGGTTACAAGCAGCGCGTGCGCGAAGGCGTCCTGGAAGCGGGCGAGGGCGCCGGGCGCAAGGTTGCTCTGCATCGCGGCGTTCATCACGCGGCGCGGGCGAGCGGCAGGCGCAGCATGGCTTCGGCGCGCTGGCGCTCGGCAAACAGTGTGGCGAAGTCGGGCAGATTGTCATCGCGCTCGATCAGCGTCGGGCGCGCGCCGATACGCGCAATCAGCCGCGCGTAGAGCGCCCAGACTTCGGGGGCGACCGGCGCGTCGTGGCTATCGACCAGCAGCGTCGCACCCAGCTTCGGATCCGGCGCGTGGCCGGCGAGGTGGATTTCCAGCACCGGCTCGCCGGGGAATGCGTCGAGATAGGCCTCGGCCGAGTAGCCGAGGTTGCGCGCACTCACGTGGACGTTGTTGACGTCGAGCAGCAGGCCGCAGCCGGTGCGGCGCGCGAGCTCGGTGAGGAAATCGATTTCGCTCCGGGCATGCCCTTCTATGTGCAGGTAGTGCGATGGATTCTCGATCGCGATGCGCCGTTGCAGGGCGTCCTGCGTGCGCGACACGTTGTCGGCGATGCGCGCGAGCGCTTCATCGCTACGCGGGAACGGCAACAGGTCCGGGTGATAGGCGCCGCGCCAGGTGGACCAGGCGAGGTGCTCGGATATCAGCGCCGGTTCGAAGCGGCGCGCGAGTTCGGCCAGGCGTTTGAGGTGCGCCGGATCGGGTTCGGCATCGGCCGCGAGCGACAGGGCCACGCCGTGCAGCGAGAGCGCATGCTGCGCGCGGATCGCCTCCAGCCACGCGAGACGCGGGCCGCCGGCGACCATGTAATTTTCGGGATGCACCTCGAACCACAACTCGTCCGCCGGGCAGGCGAGCGCCGCAGCGTAATGCTGCGGCTTCAGGCCGAGCCCGGCAGTGAGGACTGTGGTCATGTTTCGAGGTGATTGACGGAGGGTGCGTCTTGGCTCTACATCGCCTTGAGCGAGCCCATGCCCGTCGGCGTCTTCATGGTGGTGCAGGAGCCCTTGGCGACGTACTTCCAGGCGTTTGGCTGGTAGTCGACCTTATTGGTGCCCGCGCAGGTGGTGCCGGGACCGGCGGCGCAGTCGTTTTTGCCGGCCATCGCTATACCATAGCATTTTTCTTTTTCGCCCTTGATGGATGCGCCCTTGTCTTGCGCGAGGGCGACGCCGGAGGCGAGAGCGGCGAGGGTGAAGGCAGTGACGGCGAGGTTACGGGTATTCATGGACAATGCTCCTTTGAGAGGTTTGGATTGACCGCACGCCCGAACCAGAATCGGATCTGAGCATGCGGCTGAGAGGTAGTTCGCGGCAAACTGGCGAATGGTTACAAGGTCGTGCAAAATGCGCCCCGGCCGGAGTTTTTGGGACCGGCTGTAACCGAACGCTGCAAAATGACGAATAGGGAGTGTGGGCCGCGTGAGCGCAAGCGAAGACCGACTCAGGACTCTGTTGGTGCGCGGGCTTGCCGGCGACAACGCCACCTACCACGTGTTCCTGAAGGAGTTGAGCGCGCATTTGCGCGCCTTCCTCAGGGGACGGCTCTCCCGCTTGCCGGACGAAGTGGAGGATCTTGTGCAGGAAACGTTGTTGGCCATCCATAACCAGCGCCATACCTACGATGCCGGCCAGCCGCTGACGGCATGGATACACGCGATCGCGCGCTACAAGCTGATCGACCTGTTGCGCCGGCGCGCGGGGCGCGATGCACTCAACGACCCGCTCGACGACGAACCCGACGTGCTTGCCGCCTCCGACATCGAGGCAGCTGATGCGCGGCGTGATCTCGCCAGGTTGCTCGCGCGGCTGCCTGACCGGCAGCGGCTGCCCATCGTCCACATGAAACTGGAAGGGCTGTCGGTGGTCGAGGCGGCACGCATGACCGGGATGTCGGAGTCTGCGGTCAAGGTGGGCGTGCACCGCGGCCTTAAAGCACTGGCGGCGATGATACAGAGGGAACGATGAAGACCGATGAATTGATTGCGCTGCTCGCGAACGGGGCGCAGGCCGTCGAGCCGCACGCGCTGCAGCGCCGCTACGTGACCGCGCTGGGCTGGGGCGCGTTCGGCACGACGCTCATGATGGCGATTCTGCTGGGCGTGCGGCCGGACCTGGCCGAGGCCACGCGACTACCCATGTTTTGGGCGAAGCTGGCGTTTCCCGCCGCACTCTTTGCCGGCGCGCTGCTCGCGGTGCTGCGCCTGTCGCGTCCGGGCGGCAGGCTTGGCCATGCGCTGTCAGTGATTGCAGCGCCGGTATTGGCGATGTGGCTGCTCGCCGCGATCGTGCTGCTGGTGGCCGCGCCCGGCGAACGCGGTGAACTCATCCTTGGCATCAGCGCGGCTTCCTGCCCATTTACCATCGCGTTGCTGTCCGTCCCCTTGTTTGGCGCGGTTTTGTGGGCGATGAAGGGGCTCGCGCCGACGCGGCTGGCGCTGGCGGGTGCTGCGGCCGGGCTGCTCTCCGGGGCGGGCGGCGCGCTGGTTTACGCGTTGTATTGCCCTGAAATGGCGGCGCCGTTCATCGGCATCTGGTACCTGCTCGGCATGCTGCTGCCGGCGGTGGTGGGCGCGTTGTTCGGTCCGCGCCTGCTGCGCTGGTAGACCAACCCCTGATCGCATTCAGCGCGATTTCCCTGCCGCTTACGTTGACCGCAACACTCTGATTGCGCTATGTTCAGAACTTTTCCCGAGTGGCGTTCCCCCGAACATGCCGAAGTCAGCGAAACCGGAGCACACGCCGACGTTTGAAAGCGCGCTTGGAGAGCTTGAAAGCATCGTCACGCGCATGGAAGACGGGCAGCTCCCGCTCGATCAATCGCTTGCCGCCTACAAACGCGGCGCCGAGCTGCTCAAGTTCTGTCAGGCGCAATTGACGGACGCTCAGCAGCAGGTCAAGGTCCTTGAAGCCGGCGCTCTCAAGAATTTCGCCGGTGGCGATGACGATAACGACTGATTTCCAGCACTGGGCGGCCGCTCACCAGCAATGCATCGAGGCGCAATTGCAGGCCGCGCTGCCGAGCGCCGAGGTGGCGCCGCAGCGTTTGCATCAGGCGATGCGCTATGTCGCGCTGGGCGGCGGAAAACGCGTGCGGCCACTGCTCGCGTTTGCGGCGGGTGAAATTACCGGCGCCGATTCCGCGCGCGTCGCGAAAGCGGGCGCCGCGGTTGAACTCATCCATGCGTATTCGCTGGTGCACGACGATCTGCCGTGCATGGATGACGACGTGCTGCGCCGGGGCAAGCCGACCTGCCATGTGCAGTTCGATGATGCGACCGCATTGCTGGTGGGCGATGCGCTGCAGAGCCTTGCTTTTCAGCTGGTGTCCGAATACCGTCTCGCCGACGACGCGGCCGTGCAGCTCGAGATGGTGAAGCTCCTCGCCGCCGCCGCCGGCTCTCGCGGCATGGCCGGCGGCCAGGCGATCGATCTCGCCGCGGTCGGCGCAACCCTCACACTGCCGGAACTCGAGTTCATGCACATCCACAAGACCGGCGCGCTGATTCGCGTGGCGACACTGCTGGGCGCGCATTGCGGCAGCGCCCTTGACGGACCGGAACTCGCGCGGCTCGATCATTTCGCGAAATGCATCGGGCTCGCGTTTCAGGTGGTCGACGACGTGCTCGACACTGAGGCGAGCACCGCGACGCTCGGCAAGACGGCGGGCAAGGACGCGCGGCAGAACAAGCCGACCTATGTCAGCGTGCTGGGCGTGGGGGAGTCGAAAAACCTTGCCGCGGAGCTGCACCACGACGCGCTGGCGGCGCTCGACGGTTTCGGCGAACGCGCGCTGCGCCTGCGCGAGCTGGCGGATTTCATCGTGCTGCGGAAATTCTGAAAACCGCGGGCCGCAAAGGCGCAAAGGCGCAAAGGCAGTCACTGTGTTAAAACATCGGCAACACGGGGTATGCTTGGCGCCTTTGCGCCTTCGCGGCGGAAATTGATTTTATGTACGACTTGCTTGAGACCATCAACGACCCGGGCGAGTTGCGCAAGCTCGAGCGCAAACAATTGCCGCAACTGGCACGGGAATTGCGCCAGTTCCTGCTCGATTCGGTGAGCCAGACCGGCGGGCATTTATCGTCGAATCTAGGCACGGTCGAGCTGACGATCGCGTTGCACTATGTGTTTAACACGCCGCACGACCGGCTGGTGTGGGACGTCGGCCACCAGACCTACGGCCACAAGGTGCTGACCGGCCGCCGTGCGAGCATGCCGAAGCTGCGCATGTGGGAGGGCATTTCCGGATTTCCGCGCCGCGAGGAGAGCGTTTACGACACCTTCGGCACCGCCCACTCGAGTACATCGATCAGCGCGGCGTTCGGCATGGCGGTCGCGAGCCGGCTGGCCGGCATTCCGCGGCATTGCGTGGCGATAATCGGCGATGGCGCGATGAGCGCGGGCATGGCGTTCGAGGCGCTCAATAACGCGGGCGACGCCGACACCAACCTATTGGTGGTTCTCAACGACAACGATATGTCGATTTCACCACCCGTTGGCGCGCTCAACAAGTATCTTGCCAAATTGATGTCGGGCCGTTTTTACGCCGCGGCGAAGCGCGCGGGCACCCGCGTGCTGGGCGAATTTGCCAAGCGCGCCGAAGAACATGTGAAAGGCATGGTGACACCCGGCACGATGTTCGAGGAATTCGGCTTCAACTACATCGGGCCGATCGACGGCCACGATCTGGACGCGCTGGTGCCGACATTGAAGAACATCAGCGAATTGACGGGCCCGCAGTTTCTGCACGTCGTGACGCGCAAAGGCCAGGGCTACAAACTGGCCGAGGCCGACCCCGTGCTGTATCACGGCGTCTCCAAATTCAAACCCGACGATGGCATAGTTGGCGGCAAGGCCGGCGCCAAGCCCGCGTACACGCAGGTTTTCGGCGACTGGCTGTGCGATATGGCGGCACAGGACAAGCGCCTGGTCGGCATCACGCCCGCGATGCGCGAGGGTTCGGGACTCATGCGTTTTTCCGAGCTCTATCCCGAGCGCTATTTCGACGTGGGCATCGCCGAGCAGCACGCACTGACGTTCGCGGCGGGCATCGCGTGCGAAGGCTATAAGCCGGTGGTCGCGATTTATTCGACTTTTTTGCAGCGCGCGTACGATCAGCTTATACACGACGTCATAATCCAGAACCTGCCGCTGGTGCTGGCGATCGATCGCGGCGGACTGGTCGGCGCCGATGGCGCCACGCATAACGGCAGCTTCGATATTTCCTATCTGCGCTGCCTGCCCAACATGACGGTGATGACGCCGTCCGACGAGAACGAGTGCCGGCAGATGTTGTACACGGCGTTTCAGATGAACACGCCGGCGGCCGTGCGCTATCCGCGCGGCGCCGGACCCGGTGTCGCCGTGCAGCAGGAGATGCGCGCGCTGACGGTCGGCAAGGGCGAGATTCGCCGCAGCGGGAAGAAGCTCGCGCTGCTGTCGAAGAAGGTCGCGATTCTGGCGTTCGGCAGCATGGTCAAGCCGGCGCTCGACGCCGCGGAAGAACTCGACGCGACGGTCGCCAACATGCGTTTCGTCAAGCCGCTCGATGAGGCTCTCGTCGCGGAACTCGCCGGCAGCCACGATCTCCTGGTGACGGTGGAGGAGAACGTAATCATGGGCGGCGCCGGCAGCGCGGTGCTCGAATCGCTGCAGCGCAGCCGCATCAAGGCGGCCGTGTTGCAACTCGGGTTGCCCGACCGTTTCATCGATCACGGCGATCCGGCGTTGCAACTCAAAAGCTGCGGGCTCGACAAGGAAGGCCTAGTGGCCTCCATACGGGCGAAACTCGCCGAGTAGTATACTGATAGCGATTCCTTATCCCGGTGACGGCCATGGACAAAGCGGTTGTGCGCGAGCAGCAAATGCGCGAAGAAAACGAGATGGACGGCTACGCGAAGGTCGACCAGTACAACCTGCGTACGGTCAAACGCATCGCCGACACGTATCGCCAGATCCTCATTGATCTCGGCGAGGATCCAGAGCGCGAAGGTCTCGTCAAAACGCCCGAACGCGTCGCCAAGGCGTTGCAGTTTCTCACGCACGGCAAGGATCTGGATCCGGCGGCGATTCTGCGCTCCGCGATGTTCAGGGAAGAGTACCAGCAGATGGTGATCGTCAAGGACATCGAGGTCTACTCGCTGTGCGAGCACCACATACTGCCGTTTTTCGGCAAAGCCCACGTCGCGTATATTCCGAACGGCCACATCGTGGGACTCTCGAAGATTCCGCGCGTGGTCGACGCATACGCGCGCAGGCTGCAGGTGCAGGAGCGGCTGACGGTCGAAATCCGCAACTGTATCCAGGACACATTAAAGCCGCTCGGCGTCGCGGTCGTAATTAAAGCGCAGCACATGTGCATGGTAATGCGCGGCATCCAGAAACAGCATTCGATCGCGACGACGTCCGCTTTCACCGGCGAATTTCAGCAGGACAGGACGCGCGCGGAGTTTATCCGGCTCGTTGCCAATCGCGGCGATTGACCCGCAAACTCCCGCGACCCGCATGACCCAAACCAGCGAATCCATCGTTGAACAGGTGTTGCCCGACGTGCGCAAGGGCCGCATGCTGATCCTGGTTGACGACGAGGATCGCGAGAATGAGGGCGATCTCTTCGTGGCGGCCGAGCGCGCAACGCCCGCCGCGATCAATTTCATGGCGGCGCAGGCGCGCGGGCTGGTGTCGCTGGCGTTGACCGAAGAGCGCATGCGCGAGCTGGGCCTTGCGCTGATCGCCGACGACTCCGGCAATCAAAGCAAATTCGGCACTGCATTTGCCACGCCGATCGATGCGCGCGAGGGCGTGGGGTCGGGCATGTCGGCACCTGACCGCGCGCGCACGATCGCGGTGGCCATTGCCGACGATACCAAACCGGGCGACCTCATACGCCCCGGCCGTTTGCAGACGTTGCGCGCGCTCGACGGCGGCGTGCTCGCGCGCCGCGGCCACACCGAAGCAGCGGTCGATATCGCGCGCATGGCGGGATTGAAGCCCGCCGGTGTGATCTGCGAGATCATGAACGACGACGGCACGATGGCGCGCCTGCCGGAACTCAAGAAATTCGCGGCGCTTCACGACTTGAAGATACTCAGAATCGCCGACTTGATCGACTACCGCAAGAACGAGCGCCGCGTGCGGCGCAAGTCCGAGACCACGCTGCCCACGCGCAAGAGCGGCGCCTGGCGGTTGATGGTTTACAGCGATGACCTGGAAACGACACTTTACGTTGCGCTGGTGAAGGGCGAGATCAAGCCCGACGCGCCGACGCTGGTGCGGCTGCATTCGCAATGCCTGACCGGCGACGTCTTCGGTTCCGAGCGCTGCGATTGCGGCGAGCAACTCGAGGCGGCGATGACCTTGATCGAAAAAGCGGGCAGCGGCATCGTGGTTTACATGTTTGACGAAGGACGCGGCATCGGATTGCTCAACAAAATACGCGCCTACGCGCTGCAGGACCAGGGCCAGGACACGGTCGAGGCCAACCATGCACTGGGCTTCGCAGCGGACATGCGCGACTTCAAGACCGGCGCGCATATTCTGTTCGACCTCGGCGCGCGCGAGGTGCGCCTCTTGACCAACAACCCGGAGAAAGTCAAGGCGCTCGAAGATTACGGCCTACACGTGACCGAGCGCGTCGCCATCGAGGTGCCGCCGCGCACGGCGAACCGGAATTATCTTGCGACCAAGCGCACGAAGTTCGGGCACTTGCTGTCGCTGGGGGAGAAGCAGGAGTGAGGATTCAGGATTCAGTAACGCCGAACGAGTCTCGACCATCATCTCAATCCTGAATCGTTAATCCTGAATCCTGCACCTAAAACCTCTTTTTCAGCACCATCGTCGCGCCGTCACGCTTCATCTCCATGCGATTCAGAAAACTCATGCCGAGCAGTACGATCGGCAGCGAGTCGTCCGCGTGCACCATACCGTCGACATTATTGAGCGTGACATCTCCCAGGCGCACTTCGTCGAGTTTGACCTTGTAGCTCGGCACCACGCCGTTGGCGGTGGATACGGCTGCTTTCTGACCGGCGAGATAATTGATGCCCAGTCGCCGCGCTTCCACGCCGCTGAGCGAGATGAAAGTGGCGCCGGTATCCACCAGAAATCGCACCGTCCGGCCGTTGATTTGTCCGGTTGTGACGAAGTGGCCGCTGCCGTCCGCAATAAGAGAAACGCTCTGGCTGCCCGTGCCGGCAGCAGCGGCGCCTGCGCCCAGGCGTTCGCTTTGACCGAGTTTCAGGGTTTGGCGTTTGCCGCCGAGTTCAACGACCGCTGTATCGCCCGCGATGCCGATCAGCTTGACGCCTTCGGGCGAGGATTCGCCCGCGGCAAGCCAGCGCGGTTTGCCGCCGTCTATTACGAGCAGCGCCTTGTTGCCGACGACGCCGTTAAGGTTGACGTCGGCCGCCATCGCCCCAGCGCACATCCACAGGAAAACGAAAGTCAGAGCCTGTTGCAGCAGGGTCTGCAGCACGCCGTGAACAGGAGAAGGTGAGGGCACGTGTCGCCTCATTTTGTAACGCACCCCGAGTAAAGTATCATTAATGGCTTTAGACACGTTGCGATTCCCTCCGCAAATGAAGCCAGTCGCCATTTTCAGGCACGCGCCCACCGAAGGTCCGGGTTATTTTGCCACAACTCTCGAGCGCCAAAATATTCCGTGGCAGGTGATCGGTGTCGACGCCGGCGAGGCGGTGCCGCCGGATCCGCGCGCGTTCAGTGGGCTGGCGTTCATGGGCGGGCCGATGAGCGTGAACGACGATTTGCCGTGGATCGCGCCGGTATTGAAACTGATTGCCGACAGCGTCGGCGCCGGCGTGCCGGTGCTCGGCCACTGCCTGGGCGGACAATTGATGGCGAAAGCCCTGGGCGGCGCCGTTACGCGCAATCCGGTCAAGGAGATCGGCTGGGGCGAGGTCGCTGTCGTCGACGCGCCGGTGGCCCGGCAGTGGTTCGGGCATGCCGCGCCGTCGTTCACGTCATTTCACTGGCACGGCGAAATGTTCAGCGTTCCGCCCGGCGCCGAACGCGTGCTGGCGAATCAATACTGCGCGAATCAGGCGTTCGCGCTCGGGCCGCATCTCGGCATGCAGTGCCACATCGAAATGACGCCCGACATGATCGAAGCATGGTGCGTTTCGGGCGCGCGCGAGATCAGTCGCAGCAAGAGTCCGGCCGTGCAACCGATTGTGGAGATCAAGGCCGGACTCGAGCGGCATCTCGCCGCGCTGCATGCGGTCGCCGACGGCGCGTACGCGCGCTGGATCGAGGGCTTGCGGTGATTGAGTGATTAAGTGATTGAGTGATTGAGGAAAAATTACTCAATCACCTAATTACCCAATCACCCAATCACCCAATCACCTAATCACTGAATCACTAGTCCCTGAAGTTCTTGAACTGCAGCGGCACGTCGGTGATGGTCCGTTTGACGAGCGTGATGACTTCCTGCAGTGTGTCTTTCTTGGGGCCCGAGACGCGCACGACGTCGCCCTGAATCGCGCCCTGCGCTTTCATTTTGTTTTCTTTGAGCAGTTTGACGATCTTCTTGGCGAGTTCCTGCTCGACGCCTTCCTTGACGGTCAGCGGCTGTTTGACCGTGTCGCCGGTGGTTTTTTCGATTGTTCCGGGGTCGAGCGAGCGCACGTCGACCGCGCGCTTGGCGAGCTTGCCGGTGAGCACATCCTTGACCTGGCCCAGCTTGAAGTTGTCATCCGCGAAGACCATCAATACCTGCTGCTTGCCTTGTTCCTGAATCTCCACGCGCGCGTCGGAGCCCTTGAAATCGAAGCGGTTGGAGACTTCCTTGTTGCACTGATCAACCGCGTTCTTGATTTCCACGTGGTTGACTTCGGAAACGATGTCGAACGATGGCATGTTTAGAGTGCCTAACCTAATGAAACGCGCGATGCGCTGTCACGATTTTGGCTCAGAACGCGAAGCAAGTCACGCCGCTTAGTCATTCTAAGCAAGTGGCTTGCGACAATGTGGCGCCGTGACTCGTTAGCCGCAGGCCCGTTTGCGGGAACGGTGCCG
>JANNPG010000209.1:0-9069 GCA_031399805.1 Betaproteobacteria bacterium
TGGCGGAAGGCGCGGGAGCGGCGCCGCTGGCCGCAGCGTGGCAGGAACGCGAGCGCAACCGCGGGTGCCGGATCGGGCTGGTATTGTCGGGCGGCAACGTCGACCGCGACATGTTTGCGCGGGTGCTTGCCTGAGTGCCGCGGGTCTCAAGTTTCAAGCGCAACACTAAAAGCGCATTTCAAAAATAAAGGTAGCGCAGGCGACTCGCCTGCTCCGTCAACGAATGCAGGCGAGTCGCCCCGTTAGAGATCGAATCTCTAACGGGGTCGCCTGCGCTACGTCCCGGAGGAAGTCCCGTTGGGGGACAAAAGCGCGTCCATAGCACAGGGCGTCTTGACGGTTATCCATCATGGCTGTATCATTCATATATGAATGGAAAACGTGCCCAGCCTCGGAAAGGTGTCCCGCCGCGCGACACCGGGCAGATTATGCGCGCGCTCGTTGGTGCGGCGCACGCCGTCGAGGATCGTTGGGAAGAAGCCCTGGCGCGGGTCGAATTGTCGGGACCCAAGTTCGGTGCGCTGACGGTACTGACGCAGGCGGGCGAGCCGTTGAGCCTGGGTGAACTTGCCGCCAGGCTTACCTGCGTTCGCTCGAACATCACTCAGCTCGTGGACCGCCTCGAAGCCGACGGGCTGGTCCGCCGCGTCGAAGATCCGGCGGATCGGCGCGGTAAACGGGCTGCGGTAACGCCGCTCGGAGTGGAGCGCCAGTCCGCGGGCGCGCGACAGGTGGAAAAGGTGCAAAAAGAACTCGGCAAGACTCTCGCCGGACTCGATCACGACGCGTTGGCGCGCGTGGTGTCGGCGCTTACGTAGTTTTTTTGCGTTGTGTTGATACATAGATGCATGGTGCAGCCGGAAAGTTGTCGTGAGCTTCCCTCGTGCGGCAATCGGAGAACCGGTTCGGGGTAATTCATCCGCGGAATTCCGTCAGGCAGTCGGCGTCGCAGCCTGACCGCGATACGTAGCGTCGTAATCGGTCTGGCGCGAAAGCGGTGTTTTTGAGCAGCCGGAACAGGATTGCGGTATCGATTTTTGTCTGGGAGATACTTGGTGCGTTCAAATTATTTTTTTGTTGAGCCGCGCGGCGCGTTGCTGAAAGCAGGCGCATTCGCACTGGTCGCACTGGCCGCGTTGGGGTTGGCCGGCTGCAACGGCAAGGGACCTAACCAGGCGCCGCCGCCACCCGAAGTCACCGTAATCAAGGCGGTTGCTCAGCCCATTACTGTGTTCGAGGAATACGTCGGGCAAACCGAGGCGGTGGATACCGTCGAAATCCGCGCCCGTATCAGCGGGCTCCTGGAACGCCAGGGGTTCGCGGACGGCGCGCGCGTCAAGCGCGGCGATCTCTTGTTCGTGATCGACCAGCAGCCTTACATCGCGGCGTTGGCGCAGGCGAAAGCCGCGCTCGCGCAAACGCAGGCGACGCACCTGAACTCGAAACAGAACCTCGACCGTATCCGGCCGTTGTTGGCCGACAAGGCGATCAGCCAGCAGGACGTCGATACTGCGATCGCGCGGGAAGGGACCGATGCGGCCAACGTCGACGCGGCCAGAGCTCAGGTCAAAACAGCGGAACTCAATCTCGAATATGCGACGATAAACGCGCCGCGCGACGGCGTGATCAGCAAGGCGCTGGTCAAGCCGGGCGGTTTGGTCAATGCGTCGACGACGCTGCTGACGACGTTGTATTCGGTCGATCCGATTTACGTCAACTTCACGTTCAGCGAGCAGAAGCTGCTCGAGCTGCAGCGCCAGTTGAAACGCAATCCCGGCGAGGACAACGCGAGGTTGCCGCCGTTGCGGCTGCGGCTCGCCGACGGCAGCGAGTACAAGTCGAGCGGCACGCTCAATTTCGTCGACGCGGCGGTGGACGCGAAAAGCGGCACGCTGCAGGTGCGCGTGAAGGTGCCCAATCCCGAGCGACTGTTGCGCGCGGGGCAGCTCGTGCGCGTCATTTTCCCGTCGCTGCAGGAATTGAACGCGATCCGCATTCCGCAGCAGGCGGTACAGGAATTGCAGGGCAAGCGCTCGGTTTACGTCGTCGATGCGGAAGGCAAGGCTGCGTACCGCGAAGTCACCGCCAATACACGGCTCGGCAACGACTGGGTGGTCGAGCGTGGTCTTGAACCGGGCGAGATGGTGATTGTCGAAGGCACGCAAAAAGTCCGGCCTGGCGCACCGGTGAAGTCTGTCGTCGGTTCAACCGATGCGAAGGGCGACGCCAAAAAAGCCGGCGATGACAAGGCGGAGACCGCGAAAAAAAGTGACGCCAAAAACGCCGCGAAAAATGACGCGACGTATGACCCAAAAGGTGCCGCCAAATATGACGCGAAAGAGGCCGCGACTGCGCCGGCAGCCGCTTCGCGCGCGAAATAGGCATGTTTAATTTCTTCATCGAGCGCCCGGTTTTCTCGGCGGTCATTTCGCTGATCATCTCGCTCGCGGGCGGCGTTGCCGTGCTCGGGCTGCCGATCACGCAATATCCCCAGATCGTGCCGCCGCAGGTGCTGGTGTCGACCGCTTTCCCGGGCGCGAATGCCACCGTAGTCGCGCAGTCGATCGCCGCGCCCATCGAGCAGCAGGTCAACGGCTCGAAGAACATGATTTATATGGACTCGAAGAGCGCCAACGACGGCACTTACACTCTCACTGTCACCTTCGATGTCGGTACCAACCAGGACCTGGCGGCGGTGGACGTGCAGAACCGCGTGGCGGTCGCGCAGAGCGTATTGCCTCCCGACGTGATCCGGCAGGGTATACAGGTACGCAAGCAGTCGACGGATTTCCTGAGCGTGATCGCGCTGACTTCGCCCGACCAGCGCTACGACTCGACATTCCTCAGCAATTACGCGCTCCTGAATATCCAGGACGCGATGGCGCGCATACCCGGGGTGGGCTTCGTGCGTCTCTTCGGCGCGCGCGATTACAGCATGCGCATCTGGCTCGATCCCGACAAGATGGCGCGCCTGCGCGTGACCGCGGGCGATGTGGCGCGCGTCGTGCAGGAGCAGAACGTCGTCGCGCCGGCCGGACGCATCGGTGTGGCGCCAGCACCCGCCGGGCTGCAGATGCAGTATTCGGTGACGGTGCAGGGGCGGCTCGTCGACGTGACACAATACGAGAACATCGTGGTGAGTGCGGCACCCAACGGCCAGATCGTGCGCCTGAAGGATATCGCGCGCATCGAGTTGGGCGGCGCGGATTATTCGATCAACGTGCGGGAAAAGGGTCTGCCCGGGGTATTCATCGCGATATTCCTGCAACCCGACGCCAATGCGCTCGACGTCGCCAAGGGCGTGACCCGTACGATGGACACGCTCGCGCAGGCGTTCCCGCCGGGCATGGTTTATTCGGTCCCGTACACCACCACGCCCTTCGTCACCGAATCGATGAAGGAAGTGATGAAAACCTTGTTCGCGGCGATCGTGTTGGTGGCGCTCGTGGTGTTCGTGTTCCTGCAAAGCTGGCGCGCAACACTGATCCCGATGCTGGCGGTGCCGGTGTCGCTGCTCGGCACGTTCGCGGTGTTTACCGCGCTCGGTTTCACCATCAATACGCTGACGCTGTTCGGCCTGGTGCTCGCCATCGGCATCGTCGTTGACGATGCGATCGTGGTGGTCGAGGCGGTGCAGCACAAGCTGGACAGCGAAAACCTGTCGCCATTGGATGCGACCAAGGCGGCACTGGCCGATGTCGGCGCGCCGGTGGTCGCCATCGCGCTGGTGTTGTCGGCGGTGTTCATCCCGGTCGCCTTCATGGGCGGACTTACCGGCGCGCTCTACAAGCAGTTCGCACTGACGCTCGCAACTTCGGTGCTCTTGTCGGCGATCGTCGCCCTGACCCTGACGCCGGCGTTGTGCGCGTTATTATTGCATCCTGCGGCGCATGGCAAGCCTGAGGGCCTCACGGGACGCTTCTTCGACTGGTTCAACCGCATGTTCGCGGCTTTCACACGGCGCTACACGACATCGGTGGCGGTGCTGATCCGGCGCGCCGTCCTTGTGTCATTAACGTTCGCGGTGATGCTCGGCGTGCTCTACGGCATGCTCGCCACGCGGCCGACGGGTCTTGTCCCGGATGAGGACCAGGGATATATGTTCGGCGTCATGCAGTTGCCCGCCGGCGCGTCGCTCGAGCGCACCAATGCGGTGGTCGACAAGCTCACGAAAATCGTCAATGAACAGGCCGGTATCGGCGGCGTGGCCACGATCTCGGGGTTCAACCTGCTGACCGGGTTGTCGACGTCCTACAATGCGACGGCGTTTATCCGCTTAAAGCCGTGGGACGATCGGCACGGCGCCGCCGAATCGGCGGGTGCGATATTGCGCGCGCTGACGGTACGCCTGAACAGCGAAATCAAGGATGCGAATATCCTGGTGCTGAATCCGCCGCCGATCCGCGGCCTGGGGACCACCGGCGGTTTTGAATTCATCCTGCAAAGCCGCGGCGTGGGTGACGTCGCGCAGTTCTCGCAGGTAGTGCAGAACTTTCTCGCTGAAGCGCGCAAGCGGCCCGAATTGGGTTTCGTGTTCGCGAACTTCGACGATCGCGTGCCGCAGATCGAGTACGAGGTCGACCGCGACAAGGTCAAGTCCTACGGCATCAGCCTCTCCGACGTGTTCTTCGCGCTGCAGACTTTCCTCGGCGGCTATTACGTCAACGACTTCAACCTGTATGGCCGCACCTTTCGCGTGCAGGCGCAGGCCGAAAGCTACGCGCGCGCCTATCCGGAAGACGTCAAACGCTATTACGTGCGGAGCGCGAGCGGCGACATGGTGCCGCTCAGCACCGTGCTCAAACCGCGGCCCATCAACGCACCGGAATACTTTCAGCGCTACAACAACTATCGCTCGGCGAGCATCAACGGCGGCGCAGCACCCGGCTACAGCTCCGGCCAGGCCGCGCAAGTCATGGAGGAACTCGCGAGGACGCTGCCCGCGGGTTACAGCTATGAATGGACCGGGGCCACGTTCCAGGAAAAGAAAACCGGCGGACAGACCGGCTATATCTTCGCGCTGTCGCTGCTCTTTGTGTTCCTGGTGCTGGCCGCGCTCTATGAATCATGGGCGATGCCGGTCGCGATTCTTCTGGTCATTCCGTTCGGCGTGTTCGGCGCTTTTTCGGGACTCATGATGCGTGAATTCGCCAACGACGTGTACGCGCAGATCGGGCTCATCATGCTGATCGGGCTGGCGGCGAAGAACGCGATTCTGATCGTCGAATTCGCGAAACTCGCGCGCGAGCGCGGCGAGTCCATCGTCGACGGCGCGCTGCATGGCGCGCAGCTGCGGCTGCGGCCGATTTTGATGACGTCGTTTGCGTTTATTCTTGGTACCGTGCCGCTGGCGATCGCGACCGGCGCCGGCGCCGGCGCGCGCCAATCGCTCGGCACCACGGTCGTGTTCGGCATGCTCGCCGCGACCATGATCGGCATCTTCGTGATCCCGGTGTTTTACGTCGTGATCCAGCGCATCAGCGAACGCAAGCGGCCGTTCCGTAGCGACGCCGCCGCAGACGGCGCGCGCGGCGCGGGGAACTAGACTATGCAGCGCGCTATCCTCGTTATCCTCGCTGCGCTCGTTACGGCATTACTTGCCGCCTGCTCGCTCGGGCCGGCTTACAAGCGGCCCGATACGCAGACCCCGAATTCGTTCCGCGGCCAGAGCGAGACAACCTCCGCCAAATCGCTGGCCGATACCGCGTGGTGGGAGCTTTATCACGACCCGGTGCTGGAAAAGCTGATTGCCACCGCGTTGAAGCAGAACTACGATGTACGCATTGCGATGTCGCGGGTGGAAGAGTTCCGCGCATTCGTCGGCATCAGCAACTTCGGTTCGATCCCGACGATAGCAGCGAGCGGTTACGCCACCCGCTCCCGCATATCGACCGTCGGGCCCAACCCGCTGCCGTCGAGTGCTGCGCCGGTGCGCTCGACGTACAACGCCGAGATCGACGTTTCTTACGAAATCGATTTCTGGCGGCGCATCGCAAGTCTCAGCGCCGCGACAAGAGCCGATTTTCTGGCTTCCGAATTTGCACGCGACACCGCGCGGGTCTCGGTCGTCGCCAACGTGGCGGCCGCCTATTTTGCTCTGCGCGCCCTCGATCAACAGCTCCGCGTAACGCAGCGCACCGTGGCGGCGCGCGAGAAGTTCCTCGAGTTGACGCGCGCGCAGTTCAGGCGCGGCGTGGTGTCGGGGCTCGACGTCAATCGCGCCGAAGCCAGCCTCGCGACCGCACGCGCCGCCCTCCCCGAATTGGCGAGCCTGATCAGCCAGACCGAGAACCAGTTGCAGATATTGCTGGGGGAAAACCCCGCGCCCATTGTGCGGGAAGCGGCGTCGGACCTGAATTCTTTTCCGGCGCCGCCGGACGTGCCGACCGGCTTGCCGGCAGCGCTGCTTGAGCGGCGGCCGGACCTGCGCCAGGCGGAAAATGTCCTGATCGGCGCCAACGCGCGCCTGCGGGCGGCCAAGGCATCGCTGTTCCCGACCATCTCGCTGACCGGTTCGCTGGGTTCCCAGAGTGCTGCGCTCTCGAATCTGTTCAGCGGTCCCGCCGGCACCTGGGCATTCGGCCTGAGCCTCTTGCAGCCGATCATCGACGCCAATCGTAACGTTTACCAGGTCCAGGCGTTCACGGCGCGCGAGAAACAGGCGATGTTGCAGTACCAGCAGATCGTGGCGCAGGCATTCCGTGAAGTCGCGGACGCGCTTGCCGCGCGCCAGGGGTTCAGTGAATCGCTGCGCGCCCAGGACGAGCAGGTCGCCGCGTTGCGCGAAGCCAACCAGCGCGTGCTCAAACGCTACGCGGTCGGGTATTCCTCTTACTTCGAGGTGATCGATGCGGATAGCGCTTTGTTCACCGCTGAATTGCTGCGCCTGCAGGTCTACCGCAATACACTCACGTCGCTGGTGCAACTCTACAAGGCGCTGGGCGGCGGCTGGAACGTTGCGGCGGACGAGCGCGCCGCCGCCGCAGCAGCAACGAAAAGCGGCGGCCCGCCGCAGCTGTCGCCAGCGTCCGGCGCGACACGTTGATGCGCGGCCCTCGCCCTGTTGAAACTCCGCCATGCGCCCGCATTTGAGACCACTTCCTAATCAACGAACGGGGAAATGTAATGATCGAATTGCGCAAAAGCGCTGATCGCGGCCATGCCAATCAAGGCTGGCTTGACAGCTATCACAGTTTTTCTTTCGCCGATTATCACGATCCGCGGCACATGGGTTACGCGAGCCTGCGCGTGATCAACGAGGACGTGGTGCAGCCGGGCAAGGGCTTCGGCACGCATGGCCATCGCGACATGGAGATCATCACCTATATTCTCGAAGGCGCGCTGGCGCACAAGGACAGCATGGGCAACGGTTCTGTCATCCGTCCCGGCGACGTGCAGCGCATGAGCGCCGGCACCGGCGTGCGGCACAGCGAATTCAATCCGTCGCCGGATGTGCTCGTGCATTTGCTGCAGATCTGGATCGAGCCCGGCGTCGCGGGGATCGCGCCGGGCTACGAGGAAAAGCATTTCGACGCCGCCTCGAAGCGCGGGCGCCTGCGGCTGATCGCATCGAGCGACGGGCGCGAGGGCTCGGTGCTCATTCACCAGGATGCGGCGGTGTTCGCGGCGCTCATCGACGCGGGTGAGCGCGTAAGCCATCCGCTCGCCGTCGGGCGCAGGGCCTATGTGCATGTTGCGCTCGGTAGCGTGATGGTCAACGGTCAGGCGCTCGCCGCCGGCGATGCGCTGAAGATCAGCGGCGAATCCGCGGTGGTGATTGATCAGGGCAACGCCGCGGAAATTCTGTTGTTCGATTTGATCTGATTGTATTTAGATCGCATTTTAAAATGAGAGATACGTCATCTCCATGGCGATGCAATCGTCCCCCAAGTGGACTTCCTCCGGGGCGTAGCGCAGGCGACCCCGTTAGAGATTCGATCTCTAACGGGGCGACTCGCCTGCATTCGGAGTTTGAAATGAACAAATATGTGCCGGCGGTCGGCGATGAGGTCACGCTGCACAACCAGGTGGAATCGCTCAAGGATTAACATGGCTACACATTGCGATAATGCCGCCATGACGACCGTGCGCGCGCCGGGGAGCAACCCATGATGGAGCAACTGACCGCGCTGCTCGCGCAGTACGGACTCGTGCTGGTGCTGGTCAACGTGTTTCTGGTGCAGGCCGGCGCGCCGGTGCCGGCGGTGCCCACGCTGCTGGTGGCGGGTGCGCTCGCCATGGGCGGGGGCTTATCGCTGCCGATGATCATAGTGGTAGCGGTGGCGGCTTCGCTGCTCGGCGATCTGATCTGGTACGTGGCGGGGCGGATTTACGGCATGCGCGTCCTGCAACTCTTGTGCCGCATCTCCATTTCGCCCGATTCCTGTGTGCGCCAGACGGAAAGCCGCTTCACGCGCTGGGGCGCCCCCTCGCTCATCTTCGCCAAATTCATACCGGGTTTCTCCACGGTGGCGCCGCCGCTGGCGGGCGCGCTGCGCGTGAAGCTCGGTCCTTTTCTCGGCTACAGCGCGATCAGCGCGGCATTATGGTCCGGGCTCGCCGTCGGCGCGGGCATGTTGTTCCACCGCCAGATCGACTGGGCGCTCGCGAAGCTCACGGAAATGGGCGTGTATGCGCTGGTGCTGCTCGGTGCCGCGCTGGTTCTCTTCGTCGCTGTCAAGTGGTGGGAGCGCCGGCGCTTTTTCAAGATATTGCGCATGGCGCGCATTTCAGTCGTGGAACTTTACCGCATGATGGAAGAAGGGCAGGCGCCGGTGGTGGTGGACGTGCGTAGCGCGTCAGCGCGCGAGATTGATCCGCGGCGCGTCCCCGGTTCGATCACGGTCGATATTGCAAATCTCGACGCGCATCTCGCCGAACTGCCGCCCGATCGCGATATCATCCTCTACTGTACGTGACCGAACGAAGCCAGCGCGGCGCGTGTCGCCCGCATGCTGATGGACCGGGGCTTCGCGCGCGTGCGCCCGCTCGAAGGCGGGCTCGACGCGTGGGTGAACGCCGGGTTCGACTACGAACGTATCAACTGACGCCGGATAACGCGCCAACATA
>JANNPG010000329.1:0-8735 GCA_031399805.1 Betaproteobacteria bacterium
CACAGGCACTGCCGCCGGCAGCCGAAGCACGCACCCCGTTGCCGCTGCTGCGTTTGCGCCATCTGCTCAAGCTGCTCGACGGCCATCCGCCAGCCCAAGCAGGTAGAGTTTATTTGCCATCGTGTGCCTTATCTTCAGTAATCAAACGTTAAAAACCAGCCTCTACCGCCGCACGCTCCTGCCCAGCACCATCACGATGAGGGCGAACAGCAGCACGGTGAACAGAATATTTTCGATCTGCACTTCTTTCGCGGGGATGCCGCCAAGCCCCAGGACCTCGGCGATCACAACGATTGAAAACAAAGCGGCGGCGTAATACGGCACGGCAGTGCTCCTTTACATTTACTTGTCAGCGATCCGCTGCGAACACTAGTTCCGTCTCACCTCGTCCGATTTTTTCTGTAAATTCTCGCCGCCCTTTTCAATGTCCTGCCCCAGGCCATGCATGGTGTTGCAGCCCGCGAGCGCGCCCAGAATGCCCAGCATCATCAGTATTGCGAAGATTCTTTTCATCACGATATTTCTCCTTTTTCAGCAATTATTGCCAGAGCGGGGCGCGCCCGCTGACGACTCTCAGCAAGACGACCAATGGTCACACCACGCAGAAACTCAGGGCACCCTGTCGCTGGAAATCCAGTTCCCGGCACGTCTGATCGTTGCGGCAATTCTCCCCTTCGCAGCCGGCAAGTTCTGTGCGACAACGAACATACCCCCGGATTATTTCGCTATTAATGTACGCTAGCCAACATACAAGCGCAGATTCGCGCGGTAGTCTTCACGCTCTACCATAGTGCGGTGGCGTTGCCTTGACACGCGGCGCGTGACCGCGCACCCGAATAGTTAGCGGTTAGTCTCGACCACGGATTTGTTATTTTGCAGCTCCGCGCGCCGTCATAGTTGGGTGGACTGGCCGGACTTCATCGAACGAGGAGGAGTTGATGCTATTGCAAAATATATCACCCGTTGCAAACGGCTTGCCTGCTGCTCCGCCCCGCCAAAAACACCCGCGGCTGCGAGTTGGCAACCAATCATCCGCCGCAAATCTGGTGCTGGCTGCACTTTCCCGCGAAGAGTACCAGCGCATACTGACCAGCCTCGAGCCGGTCGAACTCAGTTACGGGCAAGTGCTCTATGAGCCCAAGGATCGGATCCGGCATGTCTACTTTCCCACCGACTGCCTCGTTTCTTTGCTGACGGCCGTCGATAATAAACGGATTCTGGAAGTCGGCATGGTCGGCAATGAGGGCATGGTCGGCATGCCCATGGCGCTCGGGATAGGCGTTTCGGCCGTGCGCGCACTCGTGCAGGGCGGCGGAACGGCCATGCGCATGACGGCGGCGCTTTTTCGCGCCGAATTCCGGAACAATATGCCGTTGCAACGGGCGCTATTCCGCTATACCCATTTGTTGATGGCCCAGGTTTCGCAAACCGCCGCATGCAACCGCTTTCACGATGCGGAGTCGCGCCTGGCGCGCTGGCTGCTGATGACCAGCGACCGAGTGCAAACAGACGAATTTCGCCTGACTCACGAATTTCTGGCGCACATGCTGGGGGTACGCAGAGTCGGTGTGACCAAGGCTGCCAGCGATTTGCAGCGCCGGAAATTAATCGATTACAGCCGTGGCAACATCCGGATTCTGGATCGCAAGCGTCTTGAAACGGCTGCCTGCCCGTGCTACCGGATCGTCAAAAACCTGCAGGATCACGCACAGATCGCCTGACACGGAAATTATCCGCCGGCTGCGAGACGGCGCGACCGAACCCGCAAACGACGACGCGCCGCCCTGCAATTTACGACTGGCCGAAGCGCGCCTTGGCTTGCTTCACGCACGCCACTTTGGCGTCATCCGCAAACGTGTCACACTTTTCCCTGGCGACCGCGTACCCGGCGTTACGCTTGTCGGTTGCCGCATCCGCGCGCGCTGCGGAGGTTTGTTCGTTCGCTTTCGTGCGCGCTTTGGCGGTCTTGGCGTTGGCAACCTGGTTCGCGTCCGCGGTCTTCAACTGCGCCTTGGCGTCGGCCTTGGCGGCAATCTGCGCGGCCTTCGCTTCCTTCACGCAGACGTCCTTGATGTTTCCGGCCGTGTTATCGCATTTTTCGATGGCCACCGAGTAATCGGCTTCGGCCCTGGCAATGCTCACGTTGTAGCGGGTTTTGTTAGCGGGCTTGTAGCCGGCTTCGAGCTCGGCCTTCGCAACATTCTCTCGGCCCTTGGCTTCGGCCATGCAAATGTCCTTGGCGTTGGCCGAGAACGCGTCGCAACCCGCGCTGGCTGACTTGTAATCAATCACGATACTGGCCTTGCCGGCTTTGTATTGGTCCTTCGACATGCTGGCCGCCATCGCGCCAGCGCTGAATGCGAGGGCAATTGCTGCCGCGATGGCGGCGAAGTTGAGCTTGTTCATCTTTATTCCTTGATGTGGTTGATTTGAGAGTAATGCGTAATGCGCGGGAACAGGGCGGGAGCAATCGCCTCCGCGCCGCGTCACCTGAGGTTGTCCTTTACATTCTGGCGAAATTGCCAGCCCGAGAGTTGCCACTCCGCCGCGTGCTTCGAAATCCCGTACGTAAGCTGGATTTCGCCCGCGAGGTGCGCGCGCTTGCCGGCAATCACATCGAGCTGATTGTCGGCAAGCCTGCCCCACTGTGCTTTGACGTTACCCTTGAATTGCTGCCAGTTGCCGTCGATGCGATCCCAGTTCATTTCCGCGTCCTTCAAGTTGATGCAAAATCGGCAGGGTGCCAAACGCCGCGTGCCCGTTATCTCGCATGTAGTAGCTTATGGCGTATGCCTGTCGGCGTCTGTTTGCCATCGCACATAGTGAACGCCCATACTGTTCGCCACTCACTCGGCATGAGTGATGACGGCGCCGGTCGCAAACCCGGCGGCATGGCAATGCGTTATCTGAATGCCGGCGCGCAACAGCGGCGGACGGAAAAATTCTTCCCCGCCGGGAACAGTTCACGCCGCGTTGGCGGGCGCTCCATCATGCAGGCGATTGCCGCATTCTTCCCGGCGTTGCACTGTTCCTTGTCGAACATGAGCCGGGCCAAGTCGCCATACACCGTGATCCCGTCCGCTAAGGCGTAGCGCCAAACCGGCAGCCACCAGCGGCGCGAGCCAGATCACCAGCCATCCCAGCAGATACGACACGCTTTGCCGGTCTGCCTCGACATTCAGCAGTTGGCGATATTCGCGCGCGACAAGCTCCGCCCGCTCGTTGGTGGTCGCCGCCGGAAATGTCAGCCGCGTGCCGTTCGACATGCGCACGAACCGCGGATCTTCCGACCATACCAGTTCGCCGCGGACGGGCTTCGCTCTGAATTCGGGACCCCGCAGAATCGACGCAGCCTCGTTCGAGAGTTTGCTCAGGAACCCGGGATCGTGCGGCATCTGCTGTGCGCGGGGCAGATTCATCCATGCGGAGGTGAAAGCCGCGAGGGTCCACATGACAGCCAGCATCAGCCACAGTTGCCACCATCCGACGAGTCGATTAAACATAGACATCATTGTCGCCCCCTTCCGAGCCGCGGTCTGTACGTTAGCGAGCATAATAAATAAATTTATCAACCAGCGCTGCGCTTGCGCCTCAGCGCCCGAGCAGTTCGCCGGCCGGCTTGAGCGATTCGACGCGATCGCAGATCGCTTTGGCGATGGCGACCAGCGGCGCACCGAGCAAGAGGCCCCACACGCCCCACAACCACCCGAAAAACAGCAAGGCAATGAACAACACCGCGGCATTCACGCGTGCAAACCGGCTTTGCAGCCAGGTCATGAAAAAGAACCCGATGGTGCCTGCCACCAGCAGCGACACGCCGCCGACCGCGAGCGCACTGAGTAGCGAGCCGAACTGCAGGAAGGCAGCCACAGCGCTGGCAAGCGCGAGCAGCGCCGGGCCCAAATAGGGAATGAAGTGCAGCACGCCGGCGGCGACAGCCCAGACGCCTGCCTGCTCCAATCCAAGCGCCTCGAACGCGAGCCACGTGCAAACCGCCACCAGCGCGTTCGACAACAGAATGGCGAGCAGGTAACGCTGGACCTGCACGTCGACTTCTTCAAGGATCAGTACCGCCTCTTTTTTGCGGGTGAGCGATGGCCCGACAAAGCCGACCAGTTTGCGCCGGAAATGCGTGCCCGACGCGAGCAGGAAATAGGTGAGCAACAACACGATCGGCGTTTGCGCGGCAACCGTAATGAGCAGCGCGGATTGCGCAAACGCGTAGTCATGCAACCAGGCGGTGGGCGCGGACGCCTTTACCGCAATCACCCGCGCTCCGCGCTTCGCGCCGGCGTCGGTGGCGGCTCCCTGGATCTCGTTGGCGGCTTCCTGCATGTTCTGCAGCGCGGTCGGCGGGTTGCTGGTGCGCGCGTCGCTCAGGGTTTGCCGCAGCTTGCGCGCGGCGTCGGGGAGTTTTTCGATCATCGTCGTGGCCTGGTTCTGCAGCGAGAATCCGACCCAGGACAAGCCGCCAATCACGACGGCCAGCACCAGTGCCGCCGCGACCGGGCGCGGCACGCGATGCGTTTTCAGCCAGTCCACCACCGGACTAAGCGCGTAGCTCGCAAGTATGCCGATCAGCAGCGGGACGAAGAAGGCGCGCGCCCAATACAGCGCGGCGACGAGCGCAATGACGGCGAGTATGCCGACCGCCACCGTCAGGCGCGAAATTCGGGATGCGTGCCGCGCGACTTCTGCCGGCGCCGCCACGGCGTCCGTTGCCACATCGGCAACGGCCACGACGACGGCGGCGGCGCCGGCGGATTTAGTCATGGCCGACGCCGCTCGACCGCTTCATGCACAATCAATACCGCCGCGCGAATCCGTTGTCGATCTGCACGCGGTCCCCCACCCTGAGATCGGCCACCGTGTTTTGTGTCAGTGTTTGATAAGACCCGTTTTCCATGCGGACGTTAAGCCTGTACACATTGGATGTTGCCGGTTGTTGTTGTCGTTTGTCGATCTCGTGTCCGACATAAGCACCGCCGGCGGCGCCAACGATCGTCGCCGCCGTGTTGCCCCGTCCGGAGCCCACCTGATTGCCGACAATGCCGCCGACCACGGCGCCGGCGATGGTGCCGACGCCGATGCCGCTGCCACCAATACCCGTGTTACCGGTGCTGCCTTGCTGCACGAGTTCAATGGACTGCACTACGCCATAACCCGAGTAAACACCGCCCGAACCGGAGGATTGCGGGTACGCAGTCCCGGAACTGGACGTATTGTCAGGCGTATTCATGGTCTCGCAGGCGCCGAGTGTGAGCACGGCAGCCAAACCAACTACTGATCCGAATCTATTCATGGTCGTCATAATGGTTCTCCTGAACGGGTGAATGGTGCATGGGCTTACGGGCGGGGCCGGCCGAAAAATCGCAAAGGCCGGCAATTCCGTCTTACTTTTTAATGCTCATTTCGTTGCCGACACTGCGCACACCCTCAATGCCACGGGCAACTTCGATCGCGCGGTCGACCTGGCCCTGATTGTCGACAAAGCCGCTTAACTGGACTTCGCCTTTACGCGTTACAACGGCGATGTCGAAGCTCTTGACGCTCGCATCGGCAAGCAGCGCGGCCTTGACCTTGGTCGTCACGATTCCGTCATCGAATTTGTTGCCGACCGTCGTTGCGGCGCCCTTCACGCTCACTTTGTTGTCGATGCTCTTGACGCCCTCCACGCCGCGGGCGACCTCGATCGCGCGATCGATTTGCGTCTGGCTGTCGACAAAACCGCTCATCTGGACTTCGCCCTTGCGGGTTTCGACCTTGAAATCAAAACCCTTGACGTCCGGGTCGGCAAGTAACGCGGATTTAACCCTGCCTGTAACCACGCTGTCGTCAATCTCCGTCCCTAGCGTCGTCTTCGGCGGCGGCGTGCCGGTCGCGTCCTGCGGCTTGTTGCAGCCGGCGATAAATATTGTCATCACGCCGGCCAGCGTCGTTGCACTGACAAAAACAAGCAATCCGGGGCGGGTTCTCATGTGAAGGCCTCTCCGTGCGGAAAGTTATGACCGTGCATGCGACTTTCCTCCAGTTCGCAAGGTTTCTCTGTGCGCTGGCGCACGTAAGAAGCAGGCATCATTGCGGCCAGGGTCAAACGAAGTGCCGCTACGCGATGATGTCGGGACGCAATAACACCTGGATCCTGGGTACGCCACCGCACAGACTGTCGTGTGGCAAGGAAGATAATTGATGCAACGATCGATGATCCCGCACCGGTTTTCCCACAAGAACATCGCGATCGTCGTTCTTGCGGCGTGACGATTCATGCAAATGCGCCGATTAATGCAGGAAATCATGCTTACAGGAGATTGAATAATGTCCATGCGAAACGTGTTGTTCTGTGCGTTGATAGCGTTAGGCCCGGTCACGCTGCCGGCGGTCGCTGCCGTTAACATCAACATCGATATTGGCGTGGCCCCGCCGGCGCCGCGCTATGAAGCGGTGCCAGCACCCCGTTCCGGCTACGCCTGGGCGCCGGGATATTGGCAGTGGGAAAACGAGCGGCACGTCTGGGCGCCGGGCCGATGGCAGGCAGCGCGTCCGGGGTCGTACTGGGTGGCCGACCGTTGGGAACCGAGGGACGGGCGACATTACTACGCACCCGGGCACTGGAAGCAGAAAGCCAAAAAAGCCAAGAAAGTAAAACATGAGAACAACGGCAAAGGGTGGGCAAAGGGGCAAGACCGTTAAAATGCGCCGGCGACAATTCCGGGTGGCTGCGCGCATTACCGTGCGCAGTTTTCATTAGCTACAGGAAAGGAATCATCATGAAAAATTCGAAACTGTTTACGCCCGTAGTGGCGGCGATTCTGCTGGGCGCTGCAACGCTCGTTCCGCTTGCCAACGCAGCAAGCGACGAGTCCGTCCAGACCTCCGGCGGCGTGTCCTATGTGTCGGGAGGTGTCGGCACGGATTCTATCGACCGCTTGAGTTCGCTCGCCCGGGACTTCAATCTCAAACTTGTGTTCGCCTTGAAATCCGGCGACTACGTGAGCGACGTCAAGGTCACCATCGCCGACGCGGCAGGTAAAACATTGGTGAATACCACGTCCGACGGGCCGTGGTTCATGACCAAGTTACCGGCGGGCAATTACAAAATCGTCGCCACCTTTGACGGCAAAGCGGAACAACGCTCGGTCGCCGTCGGCGGCGCAAAACTCAGGACGGTCGATTTTCGGTGGGCCTCTGATGAACGGCGCGAAGTCATACCCGCGCAGTAATTTCACGGCATGACCTTGCTCGAATCTTTTTTGCTTCTTCTGCGCGAATCTGCATTATTCCCGCCGGCACGCATGAAATATTTGCGCCTGGGTACGCCAGCGCACAGATCGGTCCCGGCATAGGGTGACAATGGTCGCAATGAACGATGCTGTTGATCGCAGGCATCGCGGCGATGCGTGTTCTCGCATCGCTGGAAGCGCGACCGGCATTGATCTTGAGTCAACGTGAGGCAACCGAAATGAACTGGGATCGAATAGAAGAAAACTGGGTACATATCAAAGGTGACGTCAACGAGCGGTGGGGCAATCTCAGCGACGGCCAGCTCGCCAGCAGGGTCCAGGAGACGTATGGAATGACGAACGGCGAGGATGACGCGCAGCGCCAGCTCACCGACTGGCAGCAACGCCTGAGCGAGATCGAACGTGCCGAACGTGCCGCTCGTTTGGCGCAGCGCGCGGCCGAACGCCGCCACTGATGCGAACGGCGCAATTTCCATCGTTGGCGCTTCCGAAAAAATCGCCCTATGCGCGCAAGCGCACAGAAGCGGCAGGGAAGTTCGCGTAGCCTCATCCGCAATCGTAACGCGCCGACAGGATGTACGCCCGGGATTATGCGTGCAGGTCGGTTGCGGATGCGGCCTTGCAGTAGCGATGGCCTGATCTGCCGACGCTCAACATTGTCGCCAGAAACTGATCAACTCTGGGTGACTGCTCACAATACCGTGCGTGGTTCTCGTTAGCCAAATAAAGGAAATTATCATGACATATTCGAAACTGTTAACTGCAGCAGTGGCGTCGCTCGCATTGAGCGCATGCATTACCGCACCCGCCGGTCCGCCCGGACCGCAAGGCGCAACCGGAGGCACCGGCGCAACCGGTAACACAGGCGCAACCGGTAACACAGGCGCAACTGGATACACGGGCGCAACCGGTAACACCGGTGCAACCGGCGGCACCGGCGCAACCGGCGACACCCTCATAATTGTGCCGGCCCGCTAGATTTGATGCGTCTTAAAAAACGCTGCTCCGTCTTCGTCACAACAACCAGGTAAGCGTGCGTAATCGATTTCGCCGCAGCGCAAGGCAAGACTGAAAACCCATTGACTGCCCGCCAGAACGCGGGCGGTTTTCATCAATCACATAAAGGCATTCATCATGAGATATTCAATAATATTTACCGCAGTACTGGCAGCCCTCGCGTTGAGCGGATGCGACAGACCAACCGTAGTGACTCCTGCGCAGATCGTAACAGTTCCGGTTCCGGGTCCGGCCGGCGCCACCGGCGCGACCGGCGCCACGGGCGCGCAGGCCGAGAAGGGCGCAACCGGCAACACCGGCGCCACGGGCTACACCGGAGCGACCGGCGCCACGGGCGCCACCGGCGCCGAGGGTGCCGACGGCCGGCGTGGCAAAAGCGGCGATACGATCGTCATTGTTCCCCCTTCCAAATAGTCCCGGCCATAACAAGGCCTGCAGTAGAGAAAAGCCCGCGCGAGCGGGCTTTTTTTGGGTATG
>JANNPG010000382.1:0-4575 GCA_031399805.1 Betaproteobacteria bacterium
AATTGATGACGCGCGTAATCCGCGCATCCGCCAGCGCGAGGCGGTCGACCAGCGTATTGAGGAGTGCCTGGACGATATTCAGTCGGCACGCCGCATTGACGCGTTTCTCGATTGCTTCACGGGAAAACTCGGCAACCACGACCTCGGTCAGCGATTCGACGGTCGCCTGGCGCGGCGTTCCGCCGCCCTTGATATAGCTCATTTCGCCGAAACATTCGCCGGCTCTCAGCACGTTGAGCAGGCGTCCCCGCTTGGTGACTTTCACTTCGCCGTGCGTCAGCACAAACAGGCTTTCGCCGCCTTCGTCTTCGCGAATGATGGCGCGGTGTGCGGGCAGGCGTTCCCAGCGGCTCGCGTGCACGAGTTCCCAGATGTCGGGCTCGGTAAACGGCTTGAGCATGGCCAGACCGCGCAAGTGGCTGAATTTTTCGCTGTCGGGAATGCTTTGCTGGTAAACGCTCAAACGGCCGAGCCGGGCCAGCTCAAGCGCGAACTCGGCCCACGTCGGGTAGCGCTCGTCGGGGTTCTTCGCCAGCGCAACCGTCAGCACGCGATCCAGTTCCGCCGGCAGCTCCTTGCGCAAGCTTTGCATCGGCGGCGCGGCTTCCAGCCGGATTTTATTGATGAGGTCCATGGCCGTTTTGCCGACGAACGGTTTGTATCCCGTCAATAGCTGATAGAGCACCACGGCGAGCGAGAACATGTCGCTTTTCTGGCCGGGCACCCGTCCGCCGATCTGCTCGGGCGACATGTATGCCGGCGATCCGATGTCCACGATTTGCGTCGTGTCCGCGTGGTGCAGCATCGCCGCGCCGAAGTCGGCGACCTTGATGTCCGTGCCCTGCACGACCAGGATGTTCGCGGGCTTGATGTCACGATGAATAATTCCCGCGCGGTAGGCATAGTCGAGCGCGCCGCAGCATTTAAAGCCGATCTCTATCGCGTGTTCGATCGGGAGCAGGTTTTGCGGCTGAATGAAAGGCACCAGGTTGCCGCCCGCCACGTATTCCAGCGCGATATAACTCGCCTCGTCGCTAACAACGGCATCGAGCATCTTCACAATATGCGGGTGGGTGAGCTTCCCCACCAGCGACGCCTCGTTCAAAAACTGGCGGCGCGCGGCGCGGCCATACTGCGGATCACGAAAGACGCTGACGTCGATGACTTTCAACGCGACGTTGCGGGTCGTAAACGTGTCGGTGGCGAGGTACACGGTGCTCGACGAGCCCTTGCCCAACTGCTTTTGCAATTCGTACTTGCCTATACTGCCTAGCATGCAGTGACCCCCGGGTTTCTGCGTCTGGCCAGAGCGCCTGACATGATGAAATAGGCGTGCGTTGCAGCGTGAATGGATGATGGCAAGGCGCTCAATGCGGGCAATATATCACGCGTTCCAACTGCGCGTGGTTTGCCCGGCGCGATGCCGGATCGGCGTGCGCAGCCGCTTCGCGGACGTGCGCAAGGATCAGGGTTCCGGCGTCGCCAGTCCCGGTTTGCGGATCACCAGCGCGACGCCCGCCACGCCGAGCACCATGCCGACCAATGCCGCGAGTCCAAGTTTTTCGCCGAACATGAAGTAGGCCATTGCCGCGGTGGTCAGCGGCGTCAGATAGAAGAGACTCGACACGCGGGTCGCTTCGCCGTGCTCGATCAGCGTGAAGAGGAGCGAGATCGCACCGATCGAAAGCACCAGCACGAGCCACGCGAGCGCGAACACGAATTCGCCGCTCCAGTTCACGTGCATCGTTTCTGTCACCAGCGCGAGCGGCAGCAGGAGCAGGAGTGCTGCGCCGAACTGGATCACCGAGCCCGAGCGCAGATCGAAACTCGCGCAGAAACGTTTTTGATAGAGCGTGCCGGCGGTGATGCTGATGAGGGCGGTGAGCCCCCACGCGATGCTCACGGCATCGAGTCCCTGCAGCGAGATGTTCTGCCACACTACCAGCGCGACGCCGCCGAAGCCGAGGATGAGCCCGGCCCATTGCAGCGCCGACACGGTTTCACCGAGGAGCGGTGCTGCGGCGAATGCGGTGAGTATGGGTTGCAGCCCTACTACAAGTGCAATGACGCCGGCGGGCATGCCGTGCGCGACCGCGGCAAAGCAGCCGCCCAGATAACCGCCCTGGATCAGCGTGCCGGCGACCGCGATGTGGCCGGTTTCGCGCGGCGAGCGCGGCCAGCGCGCGCGCAGCAGCACGGCGAGCGGCAGCATCAATGCGATTACCAGGACGAAACGCAGAATGAGGAAGGTAAACGGCTCGACGTAGGGCACGCCGAGTTTGGCACCGATGAAGCCGGTGCTCCACAAAACGACGAACAAGCCCGGCGCCCAGACCGCCGCGCGTGGCTGCGTCATACGCCGCCGCGCGTTGCTTTAGGCCGCGACGCGCGACGCGCGCGCCGGAACGTGGAGTAGCGGTCGCATTTCGAGAACTGGGGCGCGATCGTGAAGGGTGGCGTGATACGAATGGACCGGCGCGTAGTCGCACGCTCCGGGGTCGCATCCCGCGGCTCAGGCCGCGTGAGCCTGCTCCGTCCTCCGCGTGCGCTTCCTATCCTGTTCCTGCAAATAGCGCTTGCGGATGCGAATCGACTTCGGCGTAATTTCGACGAGTTCGTCGTCAGCGATGAATTCGATCGCCGATTCGAGCGTCACCTGGATCGGTGGCGTGAGGCGCACCGCTTCGTCGGTGCCCGAAGCGCGCACGTTGGTGAGTTGCTTGCCCTTGATCGGGTTGACCACGAGATCGTTGTCGCGGCTGTGGATGCCGATGATAATGCCTTCGTAGAGCGGGTCGCCCGGGCTCACGAACATGCGGCCGCGCTCCTGCAGTTTCCACAGCGCGTAGGCGACGGCTTCACCACTTTCGGCGGAAACCAGCACGCCGTTGCGGCGTTCAGCCATGTCCGGCTTCATCGGGCCGTACTCGTCGAACACGTGGCTCATGATGCCGGTGCCGCGCGTCATGGTCATAAAGTCCGACTGAAAGCCGATCAGTCCGCGCGCCGGAATGCGATAGTCGAGACGCACGCGGCTTTTGCCGTCGGGCTGCATGTCCTGCAGATCGCCGCGCCGCGCGCCCAGCGCTTCCATCACCGCGCCCTGGTTCGTTTCCTCGACGTCGACCGTCAGCATTTCGTACGGTTCCTGTCGTTCTTTACCATCCGGGCCGTCGATTTCCTTGAGCACGACGCGTGGACGTCCTACCGCGAGTTCGTAGCCTTCGCGGCGCATGTTTTCGAGCAGGATCGTGAGGTGCAGCTCGCCGCGGCCCGAGACTTCGAAAATATCCGCGTCGGCGGTTTCGACCACTTTTAACGCAACGTTGCTCATCAGCTCGCGTTGCAGGCGCTCGCGCAACTGGCGGCTGGTCACGTACTTGCCCTCGCGTCCTGCGAGCGGTGATGTGTTGACCTGGAAATTCATCGTCAGCGTCGGCTCGTCAACTTTCAGCAGCGGCAGCGCTTCGGGATGCTCGGGGTCGGTTACTGTGACGCCGATGCCGATTTCCTCGATGCCGTTGATAAGGACGATGTCGCCGGCTTGCGCCTCATCGACCACCACGCGCTCAAGCCCTTTGAACACCTGGACCTGATTTACTTTGGCGGTGATGGGCGCGATAGGTCCGCCGTCCGGGCCGTGCAGCACGGTTACGAGCTGGCCGGACTTGATGCGCCCGCGGATCACGCGGCCGATGCCGATACGGCCGACGTAGCTCGAATAATCGAGCGAGCAGATCTGCAGCTGCAGCGGACCGTTAGGGTCGTCCGCGCGCGCGGGCACGTGCTTCAGGATCGCCTCAAAGAGCGGCTTCAGGTCTCGGCCGGCGCTTGCGCCGCCGGTCTCGACACTCGCCTGCTCTTTGGGAGAGGCGTGAGGCGTGAGGCGTGAGGAGGACGCTGGCGCGTCCTTGAGGTCGGTAACGGCCCAGCCTTCGAGCGCCGAGGCATAAATGATCGGGAAGTCGAGCTGGGCTTCGGTTGCGCCCAACTTGTCGAAGAGATCGAACGTGTGATTGACGACCCAGTCCGCGCGCGCGCCGGGACGGTCGATCTTGTTGACGACGACGATCGGTTTCAGACCCAGCGCCAGCGCCTTGCGCGTCACGAAGCGCGTTTGGCATCGGACCTTCGACCGCATCGACCAAGAGCAGCACGCCGTCGACCATCGACAGCACGCGCTCGACTTCGCCGCCGAAGTCGGCGTGGCCGGGCGTGTCGACGATGTTGATGTGCGTGCCCTCGTAGGTGACCGCGCAGTTCTTGGCGAGTATCGTGATGCCGCGCTCGCGCTCGAGGTCGTTTGAATCCATCACGCGTTCGACCAGGTGCTGATACGCAGCGAACGTGCCGGACTGGCGCAGCAACTTGTCGACGAGCGTGGTCTTGCCGTGGTCGACGTGGGCGATAATGGCAATGTTGCGGATGGAACGACGCGGACTCGGCGCGCGCAGCGTGGGGCGGGCAGGGTCGTCGGCGAGCGATGCAGTCATGGTGGTATTCACGTTAATGGTCATGAGCGAGCGGCATGGTGCGACCCTTGAGGGCTGAATTGAAAAGCGCGCGAGTATAGCA
>JANNPG010000412.1:0-2278 GCA_031399805.1 Betaproteobacteria bacterium
AGGCATGCACACCAGCGGCCCGTGCTTGGTGCGCATCCAGCACGGCAGGTCATCAAGGATCCAGTCGAGGTTGTATTCGATGCCATGTTTCTTGATGATATCGGGGGTATCGAAAGTCTGCGCGAAGCCGGGCCCCATCCAGCCACGCACTTTCTTGCCGGTGAATGCGGACACCTGGTCGAGCGCTTTCTTGATGGTCGCCTCCTCGTTCTCTTCCTTGTGCAGCAGGCGCTGGGTATAGCCGTGCCCGATAAACTCCCAGCCGGCTTTCAGCATCGCGTCGGCAACCGAGGGATAGCGATCTATCACCGTGGAGTTAAGGTTCACGCTTGCCGGCAGCTTGAATTCCGCCAGCATGGTCAAGAGGCGCGGCATGCCGCAGCGCAGGCCGTACTCGGCCCACGAATAATTGGGGATGTCGGGCACCGGCTCCATGCCGTGCGGCGTGGAGAGGGTTTTGCGCGGCATCGGCTGATCGAACGGCCAGTACTCGACGTTGAGCACGACGTGGGCGATCAGCATTTTGCCTTTTTTCGGCGGCTTGAGCGGCTTGCGCTCGCTCGTCATCTGGAAGGGCACGCGCGGGTTCGTCATGTCGATGTTCTCCGGGTCAAAAGTGGTTGCGCCGCCATCAGACGATGGCGTGCTGTTCCAGCAAAGCGCGGCGCAGCGCCTTGATATCGATGGCGCGCGGCGCAACGTCACTGGCTGCCGCCAGCGCCGCGGCCGCGCCCACCGCGTGGCCGTACGCCATGCACTGGGCGCCCATGCGTGCGGACCCGATCGCTTCGCGCGTTGCAGCCAGGCAGCGACCCGCGACCAGCAGGCCATCGGTCACGCGGGGCACGAGACAGCGGTACGGAATGTCATAATCGCCGCCGCCGCGCACGAACAAGTGCTGGCGCACGCCCGGCTGGCTCGTCGATTGCACGCTCATGGGATACGCGCCGCGCGCGATCGCATCGGGAAAACGCGCGCCGTTTTCAACGTCGCTGCGGGTGAGCTCGTACTGGCCGACGATGCGGCGCGAGGCCCGGACCGAAACCGCGGGCAGCACGGTGTGCAGGAAGCCGTCGCGAAAGCCCGGCACGTAGCGCCGCAGCACCTCGAGCGCAAGCCGCATCTGGCGCTGGCCTTCGACCTCGGCGCGGCTGCGTTGCGCGCCGTCGGTGGCGTCGAATGTAATGCTGGTGGCGTTGAGCGTGACAATGTCGCGGCGGTGCGGCAAAGGCATGATGCTGAAACGGGCGGCGAAGGGCTTGAGCCTGCCCCAGCCGCTCTTATCCTCGCTCGTGATTTCCCACTCGTTCCATTCCGCGCGCGGCACGTAGTCGCGCACGATGTTGGCGAGATAGATGTAGGGACAGTCATAGATATCGCGCACTTCACGCATGACTTCTTCCGGTGTGAGCATTTTGACTTCGCGCAGGTAAGGGTCCGACAGCAGCACGATCTTGTGCGGCGCCCCGCGCGCGTCGGCGATGAACAGGTCGGTATCGACGCCCGCGACCCGAAAGAGCAGCGTCGCGTTGAGCGCCGCCTCCGGCGTGTCCTGCACATAAGCCGCGCCCGCGCGCACCGCGACGTCGGCATCGCCAGTGGCATCGACGACGACCCTGGCGCGCAGTTGGTGCATGCCGGACTTGTTGTGCACGCGCACCCCGCTGACGCGGCCGTCATCGCCCAGCGTATCGATCAGCACGGTATGCAGCCACAACTCGGCGCGCGCCTCATCCGCCATCTCGAACAGCGCCCGCTTCATCACATCAGGATCGACCGGCGTGAACGAGCCGCCGATGCCGGCCGGGTTGGGCAGATGACCTTTTTCGCGCGCGCCGCCGTGCGCCGCGATGCGCTCGACGAGCTCCTGCGCGAGCCCGCCGACCACCGCCTCGCCGCGGCTGTTGTGAAACGGCGTGATGTTGGCGAGCGCAAGGCAGGTGCCGCCGAGGTGGCCGGCGGCATCGACGAGGCAGGTGCGCGCCCCGGCGCGCGCGGCGGCGACCGCCGCAATCGAGCCGGCGGTGCCGCCGCCCACCACTATCACGTCGAATTCAGTGTGCTGCATCGGGACTTTAGTCGAGCGCAAGGCGGATCCACTCCGCATTCAGGAAAAGCGCGGCGTCCCCGCCGTGGCGCGCCACCACTTGCACGCCTAGCGGCAGTTTCGCGGGTCCCGTTCCGTACGGCAGAGTCAGGCAGGGCAGATGCAGTAGCGACCACAGCAGGCCGAACACCGGGTCGCCGGTGCTTTCCAACCCCAGCGGCGCCTCGCCCG